>CAZVUJ010000010.1:0-11856 GCA_964630135.1 uncultured Pseudomonadales bacterium
TCAACCTATCCACGATTATCTCCAGGTAACCCAGTTTAGAAGTTTCGATTTTACGCCCCGCTTGGCCGCTTGGCTCACCCAAGGTGTCAGCGTGCCCTCAACTCCCCTGCGTTTTACTGACATTGAGGATATTCCCAATTGTGTCTGGTATGTGGATGCCTTTGGTAACTGCAAAACCACCTTGCTGAAACAAGATTGGCAGCCAGGCACCCTCCTTAAAACAAGTGTGGGGGAACTCGCGTTCTATTCCTACTTAAAAGACTTGCCAAAAGGGGAAACAGCGCTGTATGTCGGCAGCTCGGGCATTGAAGAGAAGCGGTTTATGGAAGTAGCCACCCAAATGACTGCCGGAAGTGCGGCTAAAGCCCTGGGCATTTCGGTGGGCACACCCATAGAATTTATTGAATAAGCCAGGTTCGATGGACACCATAGAGCACTATAGTAAAACCCAGAGGCAACACAGCCTGGCCCTCTTGAAACAATTTGTTGACCAGGAATTTTCTCAGTTCGGTTGCGACCAGTATGCCAGTGATTTTTTAGCGGCAATAAAAAAGTATCTGATAACCGGGGGGAAATTCGGTCGGCCTCTGCTGGCTCAATTGGCGTATGAGCTCACCAGTCAATCTGCAGCTGATCTGGCCATCTTCCAAGCATCGCTTTCCACCGAGCTCCTGCATCGCTTTATTCTGGTTCACGATGACATTATTGATGGAGACGAGAATCGTCATGGGCAGCCAACCTTAGAAACAGGGTTTAGCCAAGAAAGATATATTAGGCATGATCAATCATTGTGGTGGGGCAGATCTATGGCCATCGTGGCCGGGGATATCATCCACTCGTTGGTTGACCAGGTAGTCTTGTCTACCTCACTGGCTCAGGAAATTAAAGCTCAGGTTATCAAGGGGCTGCATCACTGTTTAGTGCAAACCGCACTGGGATGGCGCTTGGAAACAAAACTCAAAACACTGCCTTTGGCACACGTCGATATGCGTGAAGTAGAGCAAGCCATGATGCTAGTGAGCGGCGAATATTCAGTCCGCTGGCCACTGCGCATCGGTCAGTTGCTGGCTGGTTCAGATTTTGCCTGGAATCAAGCTCTGGAAACCTACGGCCTGCATATTGGCCTGGCTTTTCAAATGCAGGACGATATCTTAGGCATTTTTGGCGATCCTCAGAAAACTGGCAAACCAGTCGGCGGAGATATACGCGAGGCAAAAAAAACTCATGTACTCCTGCATGCATACACCCACACAACCAGCAGTCAACGTCAGTTATTGGATGACGCTATGGGCAGGGCACTTACTAACGAGCAATTAGAAGCCATACGAGAACTATTTGAAACCAGTGGTTCGCTCGCGTTTGCCCGAGCAGAAATCAAGCGTCATCTGGAATTAGGCATAAGCGCGTTGGCTGCACTGGAAACATCGGAGGCTCGAGTGAAGCTCGAACAATTGGCTGACTATTTATGTCGCCGCGATCATTGAAGCCGAGTGCTTAGGCGTGTGATGGTTTGAGTGCGTCTTCTTAAGGGCAAGATCCACTACTTGATCAACGTGATCAACAAAGTGAAACACGATGTCGCGCTTAATTTTTTCCGGCACTTTGACCAGGTCTTTTTCATTATTTTTGGGCAACACCAGCTCCCGCAACCCCGCTCGGTGGGCAGCAATGACTTTTTCTTTAACTCCTCCAATTTCAAGTACTCGGCCGCGCAAGGTCACTTCACCGGTCATGCCCACATGTTTGTAGGCGGGGGTTTTCGTAAGGGCGGAAATGAGGGCTGTGGTCATGGTCACTCCCGCTGACGGGCCATCCTTGGGCACCGCGCCCTCGGGCACATGGATATGCACGTCAAGGTGCTTGTAAAAATCTTCTGTCAACCCGAGTTCGCTCCAATGGCTCCTGACATATGACCACGCTGCTTTGGCTGATTCTTGCATCACTTCACCCAGTTTACCCGTCAATTCGATTCTGCCTCGGCCAGGCATCAAGGCGACTTCGATAAACAAAATATCACCGCCGGCTTCGGTCCAGGCTAATCCCGCCACCAGACCAATCTCGTCTTTGAGCTCGGCCAGGGTATCGGTATATTTGCGCGGGCCTAAAAGCTCAGCTAAATCGGTGGGTTTAATCGCTTTGCTCTCAAGTGTCCCTTGGGCAATCAGCTTGGCTACTTTACGCATGGCTTTGCTTATTTCCCGTTCCAAACTTCTCACTCCGGCTTCGCGCGTGTAATCCCGAATTATCTGAGCTAAGGCCGCGTCTTGGATGCTAACTTGGTCTTCCTTGAGCCCATTGGCTTTGAGGGTTTTGGTCACTAAATGTCGTTTAGCGATCTCGAACTTCTCATCGATGGTGTAACCGGAAAAGCGGATGACTTCCAGGCGGTCACGCAGGGCAGGGGGAATGGTATCGAGCACATTGGCTGTGGTGATAAAAATGACTTCCGACAAATCAAAGGCGACGTCAAGATAGTGATCGGCGAATTCATGGTTTTGCTCCGGGTCGAGGGCTTCCAGCAGGGCAGCCGACGGATCACCGCGGAAGTCCGAGCTCACTTTATCAATTTCATCGAGCATGAAAACCGGATTTTTGGTGCCTGCTTGGCGGATGCCTTGAATGATTCGGCCCGGCATGGCGCCGACATAGGTGCGCCGATGACCCCGAATTTCTGCTTCGTCGTGCACGCCGCCCAGAGAAATTTTAACAAATTCTCGGTTTAAAGCCTTGGCAATACTGCGGCCAATGCTAGTTTTGCCGACTCCCGGAGGCCCAGCAAAACACAAAATGGTAGGCACTTTGCGATCGGCTTTTTCAGCCTGAACTTTTTTCAGTTGCAACACGGCCAAATATTCCACAATCCTCTCTTTCACTTCAATCAACGCATAGTGGTCTTGTTCCAATACCGCTTCTGCTTGTTTGATGGAGGTGTTGTTTTTGCTGCGCTCGCTCCAGGGCATTTCCAAAATAGTTTCCAGCCAGGTTCTGACGTAGCTGTGTTCCGGCGAGTGCATGCTAAGCCGGGCAAACCGGTTGAGTTCTTGCTCGACTTTCTTTTTCACGTCCACGGGCATGTGTGCGGCTTTAATCTTTTTTTTGAATTCGACCACATCAGTTTCTTCCTCGCCCTCGTCGCCCAGTTCCCGCTGCATGGTGCGGATGCGCTCGCGCAGGACGTTTTCGCGCATGCTTTTGTCAAACTTCTTTTGCGTTTTGACGGCAATGTTTCTTTCAATCTCCAACACTTTCACTTCGTGCGCCAGGTAGGTGAGGATCATTTCGAGCCGTTTATCCACTTCCAACGTTTCTAAAATCTTTTGTTTTTTGCCCGTCGTGATATTCAGGGTCATGGCTACTTGATCGGCCAGTTCAGAAGCACTTACCCCCGACATAAGTTTCATGAAATTTAAGAATTCAACCGCTTTGCCTAAATTGACGGCTTTTTTGAATTCGCTTAACACGTGCTTGGCCAGGGCATCTGTTTCTGGCGATTGGACGGTAATATCCGGCACCATTTCGACATCAGCCATCAAATAATCACCCGTATCGGTAACTTGCTTGAGGACAACTCGATGCATGCCTTTAACCAGGGCATTGATCTCGTCGTTGGTTTTAAGGGTTCGCTCAATTCTGGCTACGATGCCCATGGTGTAGAGATCATCTTTGGCAGGATCGGAAATATTAGCTTTCTTTTGCGTCACCAAAACGACATGTTTGTGACTGGAAAAACTGGCGTTAATGGCCCGAATGGATTTGCTGCGCCCAAAGGTCAAGACAACTTCAACTTCGGGGAAAATAACCCCTTCACGAATTGCCACCAACGGATAGGTTTCTGTTTCATGGGTGGCGTTGGGGTTGAGTACGAGAGCCATAACGTCCTTTCCTAAAAAAGTGGTGGCGAATGAATCTTTTAGCAGTTTATATGAGTGACTGCTAATTGTCAATGAAGTAATCTCCCGGGTAGCACGGGCTGACCATTAAGCATTGGTGGTTTTCAGGTCGTGCGAAAGAAACTGGTGAAACGTTTGTTTGAGTTCCTCGGTAATGTGCAACTCCACAATGCCTGTATGTGGCTGACCATAATAGAGCAGGCTGCCCAAAGGCAGGCACAGCACCATGGGTAGGGCAAGTAAATCTTCTTCGCCACTAACGATACCTAGAAAAGAATCCTCGCCACTGCGGTTAAAGAGCGCTGTGGCAGCTGCGCATGAAATCTGCCCGGCAGGATTAGTGAGATTGATGGTGGGACCGTTCCAGTAATCTTGTGGCTTCCAGGGGAAAGTCATATGGTTGGAGCGAAAATCAACTAAGGCATAGTCCACTCTGAGCTTGGAGCACAAAAATGTTTGAGTCACCACATCGCCAACGGTGGCTACTTTCGTGGCTTGTTGTAGCTCACGCAGATCAATGTCTTTTTCCGAATTGAGGAGCTTGCCTTGAGGACGGCGCAATGCTTGTCGGTGTTTCTCGCTTAACCTGAGGTCATGTGAAAAGTGGGTGAGATAGGCGAAGCCAGAGCGGTCAATGAGGCCAGCGCGAATCAGGCTCGAGGATAGGTAGTCGTTGGTAGTCGTTTTGAGCATCGAGGCAATAATCAGGGGAAGTGAGGGCATGCCCTGCTCGTGCCGCTTGCGATTAACTAGGTGGTCACCGCTGCGGGTAAGATCAGTGACCGCCAGGGCGTCAATAGTAAGGTTGGTCAAGGTTTCCCCAAAAACATTCGTGAGCGGGACAATCTCGTGTGGGGCTTGGATGCTTGTCAAGTAGTGAGCAAGATGCAAAGCCCTTGTTTCATAGGGCGTTATCAGGTGGGCATATGCCTTGGCGGTGTTCATTTCCGGGGTGGTCACGCCGACAAGTAAGGCCTCTGCCTTGGTAAGCGCAGTTTCCAGAAAATGCTGGTGACCAGCGTGAAGACGGTCAAAAGTGCCGCCCAGAGCTGCCAGCGCATAGGGTTTGTTCATAGCCAGGTTTTTTTTGAAAGGGAGACTTGCATGAGGCTGCTTGAATGGTATTTTTTAACACAAAGGAACGGAAACGTGATACAACAAATATATGGCAGAAGAAGAAAAAAAGCACGAAGCAGAAACTCCAGCCCAAACCCCGGAAAAAGCAGCGGAAGTGGCCGGAGTGGTGGAGTCGTCTTCAGCAGCAAGCACGCCTCAAGCTGCTGCTCCTGCGGCTGCGGATGGGCCTACCGAACCACAACTTATCACCAGTGAAAAGGTGGAGGTTACTCAGCAGGCAAAACTAGAGAAAAAACCGGGCTTATTCAAGCGCCTCTTTAAGCGCAAGCAAAAGCCATCTGCTAAACCAGAGTCGGAGCCCAACACCCAGCCGGCTTTAAGCCAACAAGAAATGTCGGCTAAATTAGCGCAGTTGATTGATAAACAAATTGCCGAGAACAGCTCCGGAGATTTTTTTGTGATCCGCCTGCGCAAACAGTATTTTCTGTTATTGCTGGGAGTGGCAATTATCTTTATGTGGCTCGTGGCTTTGGGTAAGCCTGACGTATCTTTGGTTAAGCACTGGATTAAGCAGCTGGTTCCTCAGCAACAGGCAGTGCCAACCCCTCCGGAAAGTTCGACTTCGGCAGAGGTTACACCGAGAGCACTCAAAGTGAGAATCAAATATATGCAAAGTCAGCAGAACCAGGTCGAAGCAATAAGCGCTACCCTTGCCTCGCTAAATCTCGCGGTCGTTGACGCGGTGGTTGATCCGGCACTGACTGAGAAAGGGTATCATTTTATAGCTAAATCTCAGCATCAAGCCTTGGTGGCCAGTGTGGCGGCAGCCTTATCACCCCACTACTCCCTGGCTACCCAGAGTGCTGAATTGTCCCAGGATTCTGACTTTGATGGCGTTTTTATTATTGGTGAAGCCGATTAAAATTGTCGCCAGAGGGTTAGTGTCCAGAAAATAAGGCTGACAAGCGAGAGGCAGGCAATCACCACCGCGAGAGACTTGCTTTCCAGCTCCCATTGACTGAGTTGCTTACCCACCACCTTTTCCATAAGTGTCAGGAAATACTCCGCAAACGTAGCGAGGATGGCTTCAATGGGGGAAAAATCCCACCTCAACCACCTGGGCTTGGTGTCCTTGGCGGGCGAAAAGGTATGCAAAACCATAAAATGCGTTTGGGGAAAATTGTGCTGGATGGTGGTTGCCTGCCTGGCAGAAATAGGCGTCAGTTCAACCACCCGCTTCTGGCGATGCTTGTTTTTAATCAGTCCAAAAGTGGTGGGGCCATGTGGTTGTTTGAGCTCAACCAAATCACCGGGAGAAAGTTTGTTAAAATCAGCGGCTCCCAGGGTGAGGGAGCGAACCAGAAGATCATCAGGGCTGTTGCTCAAGCCTGGTTGCAGGTGATTGGCTGCTTCAGCTTGAGTAGTCGCCTTCCCAAAGCGCTTGGAGACATCGTGGAGGGCGCCTTTCAAGTGGAGAGCAGATTGCGTATCAGCGAACCGAAAGCTATCGGGCATACTCCAAGCATAGATGAAGATAGCGGTATCCTGCAAGAGTTCGCCTCGGCGCATGCGCTGGCAGGCGAACCAGGGGCTGACAGAGAATAGGTCGGCGCAGTATACTAAGAAGCGGGTAGAGGATTACTCATACAAGGGGACAGATACTCATGGAATCACACACCTTTTTTACGTCGCTCGGCAACGGATTGCTTTTCGGGATTTCAAATCTAGTGACGACTCTCACCACCTTTTTGCCCCGGGCTCTAGCCGCACTCATTATTTTCGCGATTGGCTGGTTACTCGGCCGGTGGCTTAAGTCGCTCATGCAAAAGGGCATCGGAAACATGAAACTGGGTGAGCTCGTCGGGCGCACGCCGTCTTCAGCCCTTTTGACGCAAGTAAACCTGCCGTTTAGCCCAGGGGGAATTGTCGGCAGCCTGGTGCAGGGCCTGGTGGTGTTGGTGTTTGCGATTGTGGCCATTCAAACCTTAGGCCTTGTCTTTTTGTCAGATATTCTAGCTCAAGTTCTGGCTTACCTGCCCCGCTTAGTGGTGGCTGCTAGCATTTTTGTTTTGGGCATTGTCTTTGCCGGTTGGTTGGAAACCTGGATCAAGCGGTCACTCAAATCGTTAGAAATCGCCACAGCCCGATTAGTGGCTAACTCGAGTAGTTATGCCGTTATGGTGATTGCAACACTCATCGCCTTGAGTGAATTGGGGATTGCGAGTGTGTTTATTGAGATCTTGTTTGCGGGGGTTGTGCTGGCTTTAGCACTGGCTTTTGGATTAAGCATGGGCTTGGGTTCAAAAGACTTTGTTCACTCGCTCATTGGGCAATGGTACAAAACGAAAAAACAATAACCTAGAGTTTGATTCTTTTCATGACTACTCTTCAAGCGCTTATCTTAGGTGTAACTCAAGGGTTGACCGAGTTTTTACCCGTGAGTAGTGATGGTCACTTATTGCTCGTCCAGCATCTCATGGGTTTGCCCAATGTTCCCTTGTTTTTCGATGTGATTTTGCACTTGGCCTCGCTGGCCGCCATTATTATCTTTTTTTTGCCCCGCTGGCTCAAGCTGCCCAAGCTCACCCTACACTACCTCATCATCGCGACGCTGCCCGCAGTGGTGGCCGGAGTGGTGGTGGAGCCCCTCTTTGAAGCAGTGTTTCGAAATTTAGTGGTGGCCGGATTCGGGTTCCTCATTACTGGCAGTTTTCTGTTTGTGGCCCATCGTCACATGTCTGCCCACACCCAAGCGCAACCCCTCACTGCCCCCAAAGCATTGCTTATTGGTTTGCTGCAAGCATTGGCGATTGCACCGGGCATTTCCCGCTCCGGCAGTACGCTTATGGCAGCGCTTTGGCAAAAGCTAGATCCAGATGAAGCATTTTCCTTTGTCTTTCTAATGGCTGTGCCTGCCATTACTGGTGCCTTTGGCCTGCACTTGCTCAAAGGAGTGCCGCTTGATATTCCTTGGTCCACGGTGAGTGCCGGATTTTTGATGTCGCTTGTCACTAGTCTTGCCGCGCTGCGACTTTTGCAACAGGTAATCACCCGGCAAAAACTAAATTACTTTGGTGTGTATTGCCTTGTCATTGGTGTCGGTACTCTCGTCTTATCTACCTGGCTCTAACTACTTGTGCATTGTTTGCTTCAAAAGTCTAATTCTGGTATGGTCAATTACGCCATGGCAAACATTCTGCTTATTGACGATGATTCAGTGCTGCTTAAGCTCTATTCAACCAGGCTTGAAGCCGATAATCACCGAGTGGTAACGGCGACCAACGGTGAGATTGCGCTGCAACACCTGACAACTTACAAACCTGATGTGATTGTCTTGGATTTGCTCATGCCCAAAATGAACGGCTTTGAGTTTTTGGAAAAACTCAGTCTTGATCCGGTGACCAAAGCGATTCCGAAAATTGTTTTTTCCTCAGTGTCAAAGGCCGAACAAGTAGCCCGACTGGAAAATTTGGGTATTACCCATGCCCTCAATAAAATCGACGTTACACCGACCCAACTGGTAGCAACCATTGCCTCGCTGCTCCCACCCGCCTCTTAAAACTTGTCTCTTTTTTCTATACACTACTAGTAGCTATGTTATCTGCCCAAACGCTTGCTCATATTTTGCTTAACAGTGGATTTGTTTCCCAGGCAGATTTTGCGCTGGCCCAAAAAACTGCTGAGGAACTGAATAAACCACTTGCTGATATTCTTGTTTTCCGCGGGGTTATTTCCGAAGACGCTCTGGGAAAACTTATTGCCGAATATTTTCAAGTGCCGTTCACGTCTTTGCACAACAAAGTTATCCCCTTAGAACTCTTGCAATTAATCCCTGAGCAAGCCGCACTCTCGTTTAGAGTCATGCCCTTTGAGCTCAAAGACAACGAACTGCGCCTGGGCATGGAAAATCCCCAGGACATTGAAGCCCTGGAATTTGTGAAGCGCAAAACGAATCTGGCGGTCAAACCCTATTACGTTACCGGTGCTGATTTTGCCCGCAGCATTGGCCAATACAAGCGCAACATCAAAGCTATTTTTGCCGACATCCTCAAGGAAAACGTCGATAAAGCCAGGATCGACCTCAACCACATGGAGCAAGTAGCTGAGGAAGTGCCGATTATCAAGATTTTGGACACGATTCTCGAATATGCCAGTGCTGAGGGGGCGTCGGACGTGCATCTGGAGCTTATGGAAGACAACGTGCTGCTGCGGTTTCGTATCGACGGCGTGTTGCGTGACATTGCTCTCTTGCCCAAAGCCATTCAACCAGCGCTCGTTGCTCGTATTAAGATCCTCTCCGGTCTCAAGCTCGACGAGCATCGTCTGCCTCAAGACGGAAGGTTTAAATTTAAAATCCATGAAGATTATATTGCCCTGCGGGTGTCGATCCTGCCCGCTTTTTTTGGCGAAAATATTGTGATGCGCTTGCTACCCGAGTCATCCCGCCCGTTAAGCCTCGAAGAACTAGGCGTATCGAGCTATAACCTGCCGCTTCTCAAAAGCAATGTGCAAAAACCCAACGGCATGATATTAGTTACCGGTCCCACCGGCTCGGGTAAAACCACCACCCTCTACACCGTGCTCAACCTGCTCAACTCGCCGGAGCGCAAGATTTGCACTATTGAAGACCCGGTTGAGTATTCGGTGCGGCGCATTAATCAAACCCAAGTTAACCCTAAAGCGGGTCTGACTTTTGCGGCCGGGTTGCGCTCGCTGTTGCGCCACGACCCGGATGTCATCATGATCGGTGAAATTCGCGATGCAGATACGGCCGAAATTGCCATTCACTCGGCCCTGACCGGGCACCTCGTGCTGTCCACGCTCCACACCAATTCGGCCATTGGTGCCATTCCGCGCTTGATCGACATGGGGGTGCAAGGGTTTTTATTGGCCTCAACCCTCAATATCGTGATTGCGCAGCGGTTGGTGCGGCGGGTGTGCACGAATTGCATGGTCCGGGTGGAGCCAACTCAGGAAATGAAAGACTTTGTGACCAACAATGCACCAGGCAAAGGCGCGTCATTGCCCGACGTTTTTATTGGTCAGGGGTGTGATGAATGCTCGCACTCTGGCTATAAAGGTCGGGTAAGCATCTACGAAATGCTGGAAGTAAGCCGTGACATTAGAAAATTAATTGTCGACAAAGCTAGTGAAGATGATATCTTGCAACTGGCCATCCAACAAGGCATGAGCACGCTGATTACCGATGGCATTGATAAGGTGAGCGCGGGCTTAACCACGATCGATGAAATAATTCGCGTCACCACTGAATAGGATTTTCTCAAGCGTCTATGCCCACCTTTGCCTACAAAGCCAGCACCAGCGACAGAGAGATTAAAACCGGCACCTTGGCTGCGGCAAGCGAATATGAAGCTGCGACCATACTATCGAAGCAAGGCTTGAGCCCCATTAGCTTCAAACCCACAGCCGAGCGCAAAAAAATGAAAGGGTCTATCCCTGATGTCGACAAGATCACCTTTTGCCGCTATGTCGCCACCATGCTCAACTCCGGCCTTTCTTTGTCCGAGGGTATGAGTGTCTTGAAAGAAGAAACGAAAAGCCCGCTGATGCGCCAAATCCTCGATGACATTCTCTATAACCTCGAACGGGGCAAAAGTTTGTCTTCGGTGTTTGCCGCTTTTCCCGACACGTTCAACCAATTTTTTGTGACCCTTACCAAAGCAGGTGAAGTATCGGGGACACTCGCCAATTCGTTCGTGTTTTTGGAGCGCGAACTCAAAGCTGAATATCAACTAAAATCGAGTGTGAAATCAGCCCTTATGTATCCCCTGATTGTTATTCTGGCCATGGTGGCCATCGGCTTTCTGATGCTCTTTTTCATTATGCCCCAGATTGGCAAAGTCTTTTTAAACATGGCTATCCCCCTGCCCTCTTACACCAAATTTATTTTTTCGACAGCTGTACAGATGGCTGCTTACCGGTGGCTCATCATGGGTGGCTCACTGCTTTTTGTCGTATGCTTGTTTATTGCTGCCAGAACTAACAAGGGTAAGCACGCCATTATCAAAGTGGCCTCGCATTTTCCCGTCATAAAACCCTTGATCAAGCAAGTGGATGTGGCCCGCTTCACGCGAATTTTTTCGACTCTCCTGGCCGCGGCAGTCGGGGTGACGGAAGCCCTGGCTATTGCCGTTGATTCGCTCTCCTATCCGCACCACAAACTGGCAGCCAGCCCCTTGCCCAAAGAAGTGTCGCAGGGGAAAACCCTGGCCGCCTCGTTTCGGGAGCACCAGGTGTTTCCCCCACTTCTGACTCAGATGATTGCCGCCGGGGAAAAATCAGGGACACTGGATGTGAGTTTGGCAGACTTAGCCAGTTTCTATGAAGAAGAAGTCAAAGAGTCGGTCAAGAAGGCCACCCAACTGCTGGAGCCAATTCTTATGCTTTTGGTGGGGATTGGTGTCGGCGCTATGATTCTCTCGATCATCGCCCCACTCTACTCGGTCGTTGGCAACTTGCAGCAGGGGTTATAATTCTCTATTAATGACAGATTTAGACACTTGGGAACGTCGGTACAGTTGGAATTATCCTGGACAGAAACAGGTAGTTGTGGATTTTATTAATAGATTAAGTGGAGTTGCTCGAGCTAATTCCAGGGTAGCAGATTTTGGATGTGGTGATGGCTCAGGCGCAGCCATCCTGAGGGAGTTGGGTTTTGATGCAACTCAGATTGTGGGCTTTGACCTAAGGCGCTCAGATTGTCAGTTGGTGGAGGATCAGCCGATTATCGTAACAGATTTAAATGTAGTAGCAGATCAAATAAGAAATGGGAACGGATTATCGGAAGAAATTGCAGGCTTAAGAGGACAGTTTGATATTTGCCTATTTTTAACCTGAGTTCGGGATAAGCCCTAGATTATGGATGGTA
>CAZVUJ010000011.1:0-9159 GCA_964630135.1 uncultured Pseudomonadales bacterium
CATCAGATTGGTGAAATTGACGTTTTACTTGTTCCGGTCGGTGGGTTTTATACCATTAACGCCAAGCAGGCAGTTGAGGTGATTAAAGCATTGCAGCCATCGGTGGTGGTGCCGATGCACTTTCAAACGCCCAGGCACAACCAGGAAGTGTTTGCGCAGGTGGCGCCTCTTTCTCACTTCCTTAGCGAAATGAATATCGAAGAGCATGTAGAACCTCAAGAGAAGTTAGTTGTAACCCCGGCCGAACTACCAGAAGAAACTATCGTCAGCGTGTTGCAGTTTTAGCTATGTGCCTACATAAAGGAATGGTATGGCGGATGCCAGGGTGCCACCACACAGCCTAGAGGCCGAAGTATCGGTGTTAGGGGCAATCTTAATCGATCGGGATGCCATTGTTGAAGTGGCTGAATTTTTGCATCCTGAGCATTTCTATTGGGACAAACATGGCGATATTTTCAAAGCCATGCTTACGCTCTATGAAGACCGTGAGCCGATTGATATTGTCAGTTTGTCTGAGCAACTCAAAAAACAAAAATCCCTGAAAAAAATAGGTGGCAGTAGTGTTCTGGCGGAACTGGTAGAGCAGGTGCCTACAGCGGCGCACGTGGTCCACTATGGCAAGCTGGTTAAGGACTATGCCACCAAACGGCGCCTCATTCATCTGTCAGTCGAGCTTAATGAACTGGCTTTTGCTGATAATCAGGGTGTGCCGGAAATTATGGATCGGGCTGAACAATCGATTTTTGCCCTCTCGCAACAATATTTGAGCCGGATCTTTTTGCCCATCAAAACGGCACTGGCTGAAAGTTTTGACCGCCTGGATGAGCTGCACAAATCAGCCGGCACGCTGCGCGGTGTACCGACAGGATTTAAGGATATCGATTCGATGTTGGCGGGCATGCAGCAATCAAATTTGCTCATCCTGGCCGCACGCCCGGGCACCGGCAAAACTGCATTGGCGCTCAATATTGCCCAGCATGTGGCTGTTATGGAGAAACTGCCAGTCGGACTCTTTTCCCTCGAAATGAGTAAAGAAGAATTGGTGGATCGGTTGCTTGTGGCGCAAGCTGACATTGATTCGTGGCGCTTAAAAACCGGCCGCTTGAGTGAAGCCGATTTCTCTAAATTGTCAGAGGCTATGGGGGTGCTTGCTGATGCGCCGTTGTATATTGATGACACTCCGGGGCAGTCGGTGCTGGAGATGCGTACCAAAGCCAGACGATTGATGTCTGAGCATGGCTTGAAACTCCTTATTATTGACTACTTGCAGTTGGTGCGTGGCCGGGGCTTGGAAAATCGGGTGCAGGAAGTAGCCGAAATCTCTCAGGGCTTGAAAAACTTGGCCCGCGAACTTAAAATTCCGGTCCTTTCTTTGTCGCAGCTCTCGCGGGCTGTGGAGCACCGGGGGGGCAATCAGCCGCAACTGGCTGACTTGCGCGATTCGGGTGCCATTGAGCAGGATGCCGACGTAGTCATGTTTTTATACCGGGAAGATGCGGAGAAGCGCGAGCAAGTGAGCTTATCAATTTCTAAACACCGCAACGGACCGGTGGGCACCGTACCTCTGTATTTCAAAGGTGATCGCATTAAATTTTATGGGATGGAAAAAGCAGCGATAGCTGAGGCACAGGCAGAATAGCGCAAGTAAACACTTTTATAGCGTGGGGATATAGCCAAACAAGAAGTACGACACAATTCCCATCACCGTGCACATCATCAGGAACCAGCCCACGGTGGCTTTGATTTCTCTGGTTTTGCGATTGCGAACGAGCCCCACAATAAACAAACTCACAATAATAACCCAGATAACGCCGCGCAGGGCAACCCCATAAATACTGTCAGCGCGCAACAAGCGCAACCATGAATCAACGAGTTCAAGCATAGTCTCACTATAGCACGCAAAACGGATTGTGGGGTACAATACGCTCTTGCTGCAGGTGTTTTATGCCGTGGTGGCGGAACTGGTATACGCGTAGGTCTCAAAAACCTATGAGGTTCACCCCTCGTGTGGGTTCGATTCCCACCCACGGCACATTACATGGTAAGTAGTAAGTAGATTTAAGGAAAATATGATTCCAGTCACTCAGCTGCGTAATGGTGCCACCTTTGAAGAGCAGGGTGAGCCGTGGCGCGTTATCGACTATAAGCACACGCATTTATCCCGTGGCTCGGGCACGATCAAAGTGAAATGCCGCAATTTGCGCAATGGTCAAGTGCTGCTTAAAACTTTTAAAAGCGGTGACCGGATCGAGGATATCGCCATCGAGCGCAAGCAACTCCAATATTTGTATGCTGATAGCAGCGAATACTTTTTTATGGACCCGGTAAGCTATGAACAATCGACTCTGAGTACGTCAGTTTTGGGGGATCAAGCCAAATACCTGAAGGAAGGTGAATTAGTCTATGTTCTCTATTGGGATGATCAACCGCTGGACATCGATTTGCCCCCCAAAATGACCTTTACGATTGCCGAAGCGGCTCCGGGTGAGCGGGGAGATAGCGCTAGCAATATGTATAAAGATGCAGTGCTTGAAAACGGGCACAAAATCCGCGTGCCTTTGTTTGTCAATGCCGGCGAAGCAGTCCGGGTTGATACCCGAACAGGCGAGTATGTTGAGCGGGCCTAGAAGCTAGCTTAAGTCAACGGGTCCATAGTGCGCAAGTCAATGTTATTGATCTACTAGTTTTTAAAGTGAGTGTGCCGTGTTGCCGATTCTTGTTTCTATTGGCCCATTTAAGCTTTATTCAGTCCTGATTTTTCTTTTTATTGCCTTTTTTTTAGGTTTATTTGTTATCTATAAACGGGGTATCGAACTGCGCTTCGATGAAACAGAACTTTTCAATGTCGTTTTTTGGATACTGCTGTGGCTCATGATTGGTTCGCGAGCACTCTGGGTGGCAACTCACCTTGAGTCCGTTGGCTTGAATCCGTTGGCTTGGGTCAATATCTTCACCAAACCGGGTTTTTCCCACTCAGGAGCCATGATAGGCTTCATTAGCGGAGTAGTCACTGGTGCCAATAAGCGCAAATGGGACGTCTATATGCTTGGGGATGTAGTGGTCACCGGGTTGTCGCTGGCTCAGATATTTTTATTTTTGGGATCACTGGTTAACGGCAATGGTTTTGGCACGGCCACGACCATGTTTTGGGGCATGACGGTGCCGGGAGCGCTTATCAAGCGTCATCCGATTCAAATACTTGAAGCACTTGCCTATACGGGCCTGTTTATTTTCCTGTACCGCATTGAGCAGAAATATCGCACGATTCCCTGGTATAAAGGCAAACGCTCTCAAGCGCAAAGCGGCTTTGTTATGGCAAGTTATTGTATTGCTGCCGGCAGCCTTGGTTTGGCTTTGGACCTGTGGCGTGACCCTGAATATCTGGCCTTTATCCGGTTCGATAGCCTGACTCATGTCGCTTTATTGGGGTTTGGTCTGTGGGTCATGCTGCATCGCTCCGGCAGACAGTGGAAATCCAAAAAACCCTCAACCCCGTCACGTCATTTTTTTAATCGCAGTAAGTCTTTATGAGGGGAAGACAAAAACTGATAGGGGCACTTGGATTGGTATTGCTGGACCAAATTTCCAAATATCTTTTTGGTGACCCATCCATCCTTAATACAGGTGGGATTTTTGGCTTGGGTGCGGGCATGGGGTGGGAAGTACTCATCGTGCCACTTCTGGCATGGCTTGCGTATATATGGATGCGAGAAGTTGATATGCTTAATGCCCTGGGACTAACACTACTCATGGCTGGCGGAGTGGCAAACTTAGTGGACCGAATTGTCTGGGGAGGGGTGATTGACTTCATTCACTATCCCATAGTGGAGCTCACCGGAAATATCGCGGATATATATCTGGCATTCGCACTACTCATCATGTTTTATCGCCTATACCGAGGAAATCACTATGCTCCCACCCAGCGACTCTAGACTTGAGCCAAGCATTATCTTTGAAGACCAGTGGCTGGCTGCCTTGCATAAGCCTGCTGGCTGGGTAGTAAACCGTGCCGATTCGGTACACGAGGCAACGATACAGGATTGGCTGGAGAAACGGTTTGAAGCGAGCTATGTTGTGCCGGCTGATAGTATGGTATCGACGGTTTTTATTGAACGCTCAGGGGTGGCTCACCGCTTAGATAAGGATACCAGTGGGGTGCTCTTAGTAGCCAAAAATCCCTCCACCCTAGCGCAGCTTATGGACCTCTTCAAACGGCGCTTGATGACCAAGCACTACCTAGCTTTGGTGCATGGCAAACTTGAACCTTCGACAGGATTTGTGCGCTTGCCCATGGCGCGCAATCCCTACAACCGCCACCAATTCACCATCGACCCCCTAGGTAAAGTTGCCCACACGGAGTATGAAGTCATGGCTTTTTACACCAAACCCCACGCTCCCGTGCACAGCAGTTTTTATTCTCTGGTACGGCTCGCGCCCAAAACGGGCAGGACGCATCAAATCCGTGTGCACTGCAAAGCCATTGGTCATCCCTTAGTTGCAGATGCACTCTATGCAAGCAAAAACCAACTGGCGGCTGATCTCGAGTGGTGCCAACGGCACTTCCTGCATGCCAGCTCACTTGCGCTGACTCACCCTCAGACACACCAACCGATTGCCTTCGAAGCGCCTTTGCCCGAAGATTTGGTTGAGGCGCTGGCTCAGTTAACACCGGTAGCTGAGTGACCGGCGATTGATTGAGAGAACCAAACATAGGTAAGATAGGATTATGCCTCGAAAAAGACGCACGCGGACAACTAAACGCGCCCACACTTCAATCCGTATGGTGATAATGAGCTTCTTGTTATGCGCGATTCTCTTAGTCGCGGCAGCCATAGTGGGGTTGGGAGTGTATTTCTCGTATTCGGCGCTGCATTCGCAATGGCTTGGTATCGAACCCTACCGCATCTTGGTTATCGAACAACGTGGAGAGGCACTGGCGAGAGTCAGCAGTATTCATGTGATGCCTGACAAGCGTGAGGTGGTGGTGCTGGAGACGCCGCTTGATACCCAGATTCCCGTTGCGGGTGGCTATGGCCGATATACCATCGCCGCACTGCCAAAACTCGGAAGCATTGAAGGTGTGGGCGACCAAATGCTGACGCGTTCGATGGAGCGGTTACTTGGCGTCCACTTCCAAGCCATACTCTATCGTCAGGTGGAAGCTGAGCCAGCGCCTTTTGATGTGCGCTACGTGGGAAGGATTGCCAATGCACTGCTTGCTGCCAAATTTACTGAAGCCAAGTCGTTTTATGACGCCACCACAATTAATCGTTTGCTGAAAAACTTTGCCAACCGGAAACTTCAGATTGTGGCGTTTGATCAAGCAGGGTTGTTGCAGAAAGTTGATGTGGTCGATGGGGTCACGGCCATAGTTGCTGATGAATTACAACTTAATCGGATCATTGCCAAAGATATTGTTGCCTCTGATCCTCAGTTGGCGGCTGTGAGTGTGGCTCTCGAAAATACGACAACGCACCCTGGTTTGGCTGCCTATTGGGGGCGGTATGTGGCGCACGCCGGGTATGATGTCATACGCTTGACTGATGCTCAATCACCCATCAAGACCACCCAGCTCATTTTTTCTTCGCCACAACTGCGTGACTCAAGTGAGGGCATCCTCTTGCAACGGCTTTTCCCCGATAACGAAGTGCATGTGGCTTCAACTGATGATTACCGCTGTGATGTGGTGATCAAATTGGGGGAAGTCGCTTATGCGCATGTCGCCAGTAAGGCAGTCTTCAATTAGCTCAAGCTTGAAAACGAAGGCGTTTGGGATAAACCCTCACTGCGGTGAATTTCGCGAATAAAAATAGTCACAGCTCCGATACTCATGGATTTAATGGCCGCTTCATATTGATTGCCTTGGCTGATAAAGGCCAATAAAGTGGCAGAATGTTGGTCCGGAATAGTGCCGACGTAAATACGGTTTTCGGTATAAGCGGCAATCCAGCGATTCTTGGGGTTTAGTTTGAGTTTTTGACCCGTACGCAACTGACTAATAATATCGTGATTGGCTAAGCGTGTCAGTGGCAAAACCGCGGTTTTACCCGGTTCATCAATCAGGTTGATGAGGTAATCGGGGCAATCCGCGGGAACGTGGGTGGTTTCGAGAGAAAGTTTTTGCAGACATTTGGTGGCTATCGGATTATAGCGATCGAGCTCGAGCACCTGTTCATACATCTCTTTGGCTTCACTGATCTGGTTTGACTGCACATAGGCTTTTGCCAGACGATTTAGGGTGGCGACATCATGGGGAGTTTTTCCTAGGATGTGGAGATTAAGTTCAATCGCTTGTTCCCAATCCTGTTGGAGTGCTGCGCGAATAGCCTGATCGATCAATTTTTGAAGCATGAAACCTTATGGTAGATTTTTTGTGAAGCACATCACTTGGCAATCAGCTTAGCGGGATGGGCAAGGAGTGTCAAGCTTTACTTTGGGGCACTAGCTGAGGCTTTTTATACTACTATGAATAGTATAAGAACACATAGATAGTCTTTGATTTATAAAGAGAGCAAATGATTGAGATAATCATATTTTTTCTACACAGCCCTTTGTACAACAAGTGCTATAATTAATGCTACTTACACCCTAGTGCCATGAGCAGGAGCATATATGTCAGGACATTCTAAGTGGAATACCATCAAACATAAAAAAGCAGCAACTGACGCGAAGAAAGGGAAGGCCTACAGCGTAGTTTCGCGATTAATTCGCATCAGTGTTAAAGAAGGTAAAAGTGGTGATCCGGAGCAAAACCCGCGCCTGCGGTTAGCCGTCGAAAAAGCCCGGGCTGTCAATATGCCCAAAGAAAATATTCAGCGGGCGATTGACCGGGGACTGGGCAAGTCAAAGTCAGGCCAAGCCTTTGAAGAAATCACCTATGAAGGCTATGGTCCGGGTGGCATCGGGATGATGGTGTTTGTGGTGACCGATAACCGCAACCGCACGAGCGGCGAAATCCGGTCGTGCTTCGAGAAAAACAACGGGTCTTTGGGTGGGCCCGGCTCAAGCGCCTTTATGTTTGAGCGCACAAGCGAGGGTGACTACACGACGACGATGCCGGCCATGGGAGTAGGTGAGAGGGATGTAACTCAAGTGAACCGGCTTATTGATATGCTTGAAGCAATTGATGATGTCGAGTTGGTGGTAACTAATCTCGTGCAATAAGCTATGCTTAAGCTTCCCCGAATTTCCAAACGGCAACGCTTCTCTGCCTCGGCCATAATCCTTTCGTTAGGGCTCTTGCTGCTGCAATGGGTGCCTCTGGATTATCGCTACTTGGGTATTTTGCTGTTGGGTTTTATTACGTATGGCATATCTGCCTTCGCTTTACTCGAAGATTTGAAAGGGATTGAATGGCTGACTATTCTCATCCTGCCGACGATGTATGCAGTTGCCACCAGTTTATTTTATTTTCTCCTGCCTGAAGGCTTTTTGAGCCGGCTGGTGATTGTCAGCCTTTTTGGTGTGGGTATGTATACGCTCTTTTTAACCGAAAATATTTTTTCGGTGGCGGCAGCCCGGACCATTCAGCTGGTGCGCGCCGCTCATGCGGTCGGGTTTTTGATGACCTTGCTAACCTTAATACTGCTCTACAACACACTTTTCTCCCTCCATTGGCCGTTTTATCTTAATGGTGTAGCCACGTTTATCGTCACCTTGCCTGCGTTTATCCAAGGCTTGTGGTTTATCAAGCTTGAGAGCACGCTGGATCGGAATGTCATAAAAATGGCAGTGGGGATGGCATATGCTATTTCTCTGTTAGCTTTAGGATTATCGTTTGTGCCCGTGACTGTTTGGGTGGCCTCATTGTTTTTGGCAACGGCTGTCTATGTGGGGTTGGGTTTGCTGCAGCATGCGCTCAACGATCGCCTTTTTGAACAAACGATGTATGAATATATTGGAGTGGGTGCGTTTGTGTTTATTGCGACGCTGGTGGTGACGCAGTGGAAATAATTATCTAAGTAGCTGATAGAGGGAATAGTATTGAGATGGGTGAGCGTGTTATTACATTGGGAACAGCAAACATCCTCTTTGGTGGAGTGGAGCTAAAAAAGAAGCATGAGAGCGTAGATGTTTTAGATTGGCTACTTTTACATGCCATGGTTTTATGGGTAAAGTCAGAAAAATTTATTAGCACTCGCTTGCTGGATGGCAATTCAGATGCAATTAAAACTATAGTTCAACTTCACCACCCTGATGTGTTGGTTATAAACGAAGTGATGCCAGATATCTCCCAAGCCCCACTTCAGCAATTAGAAAGATTAGGGTATCACGTTTCCATTGGCAGAGCTGAACATAAACCATACCCCTTAGCGACTGCGACGGTTGTTGCAAGTAAACATGCATTACGCGAATTACCTTTTAGTCTTCCCGGTAAGAGTGGAGGCGGCTCTCGCGCAGTAGAAATTTCAGAATTAGAATTAATTGTTGTTGCCCCTCAACCATCGGCGTTCAACTCTCGAATTAGAGCCTCTCAACTTGCCTATACCGCCAATCAAGCAAGAGCTTTTAATAGACTTGAGCCAGGGTACGAATTAATTATCATGGGGGATTTAAATAGTGACGGGAAAGAAGTAGATGGTTATTTTGAGAGTTTAGGGCTCAAACGTTATTCCCAGCCAACATTCCCCAGTCAATCTTTGTTAAATGGCTTAAGAAAAGAAAGATGGAATTTGTTGAGAAGGATTATGCAACTAAACAAGGGGAGTAGAGATCTAGATCAAATACATGTTCCTGCGAAGTGGAAAAACGATAGTTTCCAAACGCTTGAGATGGGATCGGATCACGAAGCCGTTATTGGGGTTTTTAAAAGATAGGGGAGAAGCATTTATTGTGCGACATGTGTGGTGAAGGAGTGTGGGTTTACTCCGGAGAGTAAAAGGTAATGCAGCTCAAAATATTTTGTGATGCCTGTGAAACCATGCGTTTTCGCTTATCTGTGAAGAGCCAGGGAAGACAGAGAAAATAATGGTAGTAGGGCGAGGGGAGCGGGGGAAAGAATTATAGGCCTATAGTAGTAAATAAACCTATAATACATTTATACATTACTATAGGACCTATATAGAAGCATTACAAGTATCCTTAGCACCGTTAATAATTCTCGTGAGTTTTATCTCTAAAGAACCTATTTCGCGCTGCTCGCTTACGAGTGTTTTCGAT
>CAZVUJ010000011.1:9259-11758 GCA_964630135.1 uncultured Pseudomonadales bacterium
GTTAAGTGTGAGCAACTATTGAGCATTTATATCTGGTATTAATGATGTTTGTATATTGCCAGAGAAATGAGCTTTGTCTATGACGCACAATATATCTTTTGCGACATATATCGAGCGTTAGGGGAGGCGCGAGGTTTCTGCCTTCATAGCTTTATAGCAACATAAATAAAAATAGTATCTATTTCCGAGCTATTTTTTTCGATATTTTCTGGGTATTTTCTCTGCCTATTTGCCCTACGTCAATTTGAATAAAAACCCGAATCACAACCCGGGTCAATTTCGGTGGAGCGATGCTTATTTTGTTGAAGTCTCCCCTGCTTTTTTTAATAAACTTAGTGTCATAAGGCTCACGGGGCGTAAAGCAATTTCTTAGTTTCGAAAAAAAAGCTTGTGAGATAACAGGTATAACCATAAAATAGGCGCTTGAATCAGTCTAATATATGTTTTTTAAATTTAAGCCCATTATGGTCGATTGTGGTGCGTTTTAGCCTGGTAATATATCGTTTCTGAGGCCAAAAACAGGCTATAATCAGCTTATGGTGTATCAATCAATGCTAAAGCGCATGCACACCGTACGAGTGTTTACTGACCTACAAGGTGAGCATGGTAATGGTTTGGGTATTATGCTTGATGAGCAGCAGCGAATAAGTCCTGCGCTGCGTCAGCAGATTGCAGCTCAAGCTGGTTTTAGTGAAGTGGTTTTCGTCAATAACGCAAAGCAAGGAGTCATAAGTATTTATAATCCACTAACTGAAGTTGCCTTTGCCGGACATGCAGTCTTAGGAGCAAGTTTTTTTCTGAAACAGTTAACGCGGCAACCTCCAAATAGCGTGGTGGTTCAGGGGAAGCAGGTTCCCGTGTGGCAGGAAGACGGTGAGTGTTGGTTGCGGGCTGAAGCGGCGCTCTTGCCACCATGGCGATTGATTCAAAAATCAGATTCGCAAGCAATTGAAGCGATTGATCCAGATGATCCTGAAGCTCAAATTCATACACTTATCTGGTCATGGATAGATGAAAAGGCAGGAATTATTCGCGCCCGAACCTTTGCACCCGACTGGGGCATAGCCGAGGATGAGGCGAATGGATCCGGCTGCATGGCACTCGCACTTCTGCTTAACCGGTCATTACACATCAGTCATGGCTCTGGTTCGCGAATTCTGGCCCGATCTCTAGGCACGACACATGCAGATGTAGGTGGAGGCGTCATGCCCGGGGCAACGATCTTGTAAACGAGCTATGTCGCACAATTTGACTGGTTCACTCTTGCATGCTAAGGTAATGAGAGCACGTTAACTCATTTGCTATATGCAATGTGTAGGCAAGAATTGTTTGAAAAAGAGCCCACATAACCGTCATATTCTAGGATACCCCCCTACTCTATCTCTTTAGCTCATCAATACTAACCTATATAATATATCACTTTCTAATCTAAAATAGGTTGATATAAAGGCTAATACCCATTATTCATGAAATTAGCAAACGAAACGTAAGTATGCCAGAGTCTTATAATAATAGAACCAAGGCCTTGCTTTTGGACTATCTTGAATACCTCGAAATTGAGCGTCAAGTCAGTGCTTATACGATTCGAAACTACGCGCATTATCTTAATCGTTTTTTGTATTTCGTAGAGCACCATTTTCCCGGCGAGAGCATTACTCAAGTCAATCAAACTACTATTTCAAAGTATCGCGTGTATTTATCGCGTTTTAGCGACGAGCACGGCAAGCTCTTGGGCAAAACCACGCAAAGTTATCACGTTATTGCCCTGCGCTCATGGCTGAAGTGGCTCACCAAACGAGATTATTCAGTCATGGCTCCCGAAAAAATAGATTTACCTCAAGGTGAAAGCCATAGTTTTTTCCATCTTTCGGTTGAGCAAGTTGAGCGCCTCATGGAGCAGCCCCGCATATCAAGTGTGCAGGGTTTGCGTGATCGAGCCGTGCTTGAGGTGCTATTTTCCACTGGCTTGCGGGTGTCAGAATTGCGCTCACTCAACCGAGACCAAATTGACACCAAGCGCAAAGAATTAAGTGTCATGGGCAAGGGCCGCAAAATTCGGGTCGTTTTTTTAAGCAAGCGGGCATCCGCCTGGCTTGAGCGATATTTAATCACCCGACAAGACTCGTGGACGCCGGTGTTTATCCGCTATGCCCGGGAGCGAGTGGCGATCACGGCTGATGGCGAAAGCATGCGCGTAACCACACGCACTATTCAACGGATTGTGGAGAAATATCGGAAAAGTGCCCGGTTGAGTGTGCCCATCACGCCCCATGGGCTGCGGCACTCATTTGCGACAGACCTGCTTGCCAAGGGTGCGGGTTTGCGCGAAGTGCAAGAAATGCTGGGGCACAAAAACGTGGCCACCACCCAAATCTACACGCATGTAACCAACCCCCAACTCAAGCAAGTACATGAAAAATTTCATTCGATGGAGGAGGAGTGATGCTTATCATCTCATCATAGGTAAAGTTTGGCATTTAATGATGAGCAAAGTATGAT
>CAZVUJ010000012.1:0-11603 GCA_964630135.1 uncultured Pseudomonadales bacterium
CTGTCAATGTAACTGACTATAACTTTGTCACTGGATCCACCGTTGGTGGGTCGTTTTGGTCCAAAGCCTCAAACAACATCATGCTATTTTTCATTAATAAGCTGATTCGCAACTTCGGCACGTCCTCATAGAACACTCTCAGGCAGTTTCTCTGCTCTCTCAAGAAAGTGAATGATACAATTCGCTCATGCGTGTTATCAACTTGACTCAGACTACTCAAGGCAACTACTCAGCAGCTCACCAAGCTGCCACAACTCTAAGACAAGGCAAGCTGGTCATCTACCCCACGGACACTGTTTATGGCATTGCCGCCTGCGCCACCAACCAAGCTGCTGTTGCTGCGCTTAAAAAATTCAAGGGCCAGCGGGGCAGCAAACCCATTTCCATTGCCGTGCGCGATCAAGCGATGGCGGAAATGTATGTGTCGCTCAACAATACCGCCAAACACCTCTACCAAACTTTCCTCCCTGGTCCCCTGACCGTTGTTTCAGTCGTTTCAAAGACAAAAAACCATCAAAGCAATGTAGCTGACAGCGCTGGTAAACTTTCCAAACCAGTGCTGTCATCCCGTGCTGCCGAGCGAAATGTGATGAGCACGGCGACACGGGACCCCGAAGAAAGAAGATTAGCTACGGGTATTGCTTCAATCGACTATACTGTCGGCATCCGCATTATCCCTCACTCTTTTGTCAGCGAGCTTTTCCGGCACATCGACTTCCCCATCACCGCCACCAGTGCCAATATTTCCGGTGGCGCCAATCCCCGATCGCTCGATCAATGGCTCAAAAACACCCCCGAAAAAAAACAAGCTCTCGTTGCATTATTCATCGATGCCGGGGAACTACCGTACGCACAGCCTTCAACCGTCATCGACACCAGCAAAGAAGATACTGCAATTGTCCGGCAAGGCTCCCTAGACACGTCATTCTGGAGTCGAGCTAAGCTCGACGATAGGATCCCGTCGGAATCAGGTAAGCCACTATCCACCAAGTTTAATTCCCATTCTCCCGAGGAAACCAAGACAATAGCTAAACAATTCTACTCAGATACACTTTCGTCGCTCGTCGCTCGTCAAACGTTACCGGTAATCATCGCCCTTCAGGGCCCCTTGGGCGCCGGCAAAACCGTTTTTACCCAAGGATTAGCCCAAGCAGTGGGAATCACCGAACCTTTGCGCTCCCCCACCTATACCCTAGTGAAAGAATATATCGTGCCTTCTCATCGTCAGTCATCGCTCGACCAACGTCGCTCCTTCTATCACATCGACGCCTGGCGCCTTTCCTCACCCGAAGAATTTCAGGATCTAGGCATAAACGACATGCTTAAAGAAGGAAATATCATCGTCATCGAATGGCCACAGCGCTTACACTCCCTTATGACTACCCTTGAAGACAAAGCTAAATTGGTTGTTGTTGACATTAGGACAGAAACAGCTACTCGCCGAAGTCTGACGGTGGCATTCTGAAAATCTCATACTGAGGCTAATTCTAAAAAAACGCTTAAGCCTTGCTAATACCTTTGAATTATTTTAAGGTTGCACTACTTGAGGCTGCGGCATCACTTCGTATGTCCTGAATCCGGGCAATAAGCGACTGGCTTTGCCACATGAGCCCGAGAACGACTCCTAAGGCCACTAGAGCAACAATCAGCACCCCGAGCACAGAAGCAATCGGGGTTTTGCGCTTCGGTTTGAAAATGCTTTGATCCTCAAGAGATAATGCACCACGTACAACTTCATCCGACATGCCTACAGCGTAACAAAAGTGAGAAACGATTAGCAAGCCATGGTTAGATAATCGTATAATACCGCGTATGATTGTCATTGCCCTTGAAACCAGCTGTGATGAAACCTCAGTGGCTGTTGTTGATCACGACCGACTGGTGGCTCAATCGACCTATTCGCAAATCAAGCACCATCAAGCTTTTGGTGGGGTGAATCCCGGAGTGGCTCGCCGGGCCCATGAGGAGCGTCTGCCACTTTTATTGAAGCGCACCCTCGCTCGAACCCACACAACCTTTCCAAATCAAAAAGCATGCGATTGCCTGTATTGCCGATCCCCTCGTCGCTCGTCGCTCGTCGTTCATCGATCGTCGATCGATGCTATCGCCGTGACTGTTGGCCCTGGCCTGCCTCCGGCGTTGGAAGTTGGGTTGCGTACAGCCAAAGAAATCGCTATCCTCCACAGCTTGCCTTTAATCCCGGTTAATCATCTTGAAGGCCACATAGCGTCAGTTTTTTTGAAACGTTCGAGCGGCGCCCCTTATGTAAAAAATATTCCCCAGCTTCAATTCCCCTTCCTGTCGCTGATTGTTTCGGGCGGGCACACGGAACTAGTGGTAACTGAGATGAATGATGAAAGATTAAAGATGAAAGATTATGAAAACAATTCATCATCCATCCTTCATCCTTCATCTCTCATCTCTCATCTTCTACTAGGCCAAACCCTGGACGACGCTGCTGGCGAAGTGATTGACAAAGTCGGGCGCGAGCTCGGGCTTGGTTATCCGGCTGGCCCCGTGCTGGAGCACATGGCAAGATTGGGAAATCCCAAAGCCTATCCATTCCCTTTGCCGCTCAAAAATACGCCCCAAAGCGATCTCAACTTTTCGTTTTCAGGTCTTAAAACCAAAGCTGTCCAAATGTTGGTCGGCGATCACCGGATTGGCACCTACACCCAACGACCACGCTCGTCGAACGTCGCTCGTCGATCGATTCAAGACTTCTCCGCCTCGTTCCAACAAGCCGTCATTGACGCTCTCGCTTTCAAAGTTACGCGGGCGGTCAAACACACCGGTATTAAACAACTAGTCCTAACTGGTGGTGTTTCAGCTAATCTCGAATTAAGACGACAATTGCGACAAGTAATGAAAGCGTGTGGCGGTCAGTTATTCACTGCTCCTATAGGTTTTACTGGCGACAACGCGGGCATGATTGGCCTAGCTGCCACTTTTGCCTACAACAGAGGGGAAGGTTTAACCTCCCCCGAAGAAATTGAAGCTGTGGACCGTCAACCCAACCTACAATTCCCCCTGACGAAATAATTTCCTACCTAATTCGCCAAATTAAACACTTGTTTGAAGATGGCTAGATCGGCTCGGGTGATGCGCGGATCTGTGTCGAGCGATAGCAGTGCGTTAGTTGTCCCAAATACCTTAACTAAACCACTAAAATCCAGAATCCCAATTTTTGTATCCTGATTACTATCAGCTTGCTCTAAACCAAATTGCCGGTCCCAGGCTCGAGCTTCTTGAACATAGGCTCTCCCCAAAGCAGAAGGTGTCTTTTCGTCAGGTTGAAGCAGGTTTGACTGAGCATAATCTGCAAAGCTTGTATATCCGCCATAGAACCAGAAAAAGTCCGTCACTATACCCTGAGCTACAAGTGTTGCTAAACGACCCGTGTAGACCCTCATAAACTCAATTATCTGACTTTCACTTAAACCTAATTGATTGTTTTCAGGTAATGCTAAGCCTACTTCAGTAGCTAGTATCGGTTTTGAGGCATATTGGCCTGACTGAGCACTCAAACGATACTGCAAATAAGGGTTAATGATCCTCTCGAACACAGCATTGGTCATCGCTTGCGGCTCACGAGGCATATGTGGTAACCAACCGGCATAATAGGCGTGGATATTCCAATAATCAAAGGCAAGAGCCGCTTGATACAATCGCCGGTACTCACTGAAAACAGCTTCATAATAGGTTCGCATAGCGTCAAACTCGCGAACAAATGTCGAGCCAGTTATCGAGGCAATCGCAAACTTGGCGCTCGGATCCAACTGACGAACTCGAACATAATAGGCATGATACATGGTAGCGTAATCAGTCGGTGAAAGATTATCTTGTGAATAAGAATCTGGTTCGTTGCCAATAATCCACACTTTTCCCAGGTGAGCACGAACATATTGATCAAACCTCAGCCGCTCGGCGTCGCTCCGACCGATGGTTTTGGCCGAGTTGTCCCAAAAAAAGTAATTCCATTCTCCATCTGGCCCTGCGCCATAACAGTCACGAGGCGGACAATAGGGCCTGACAGTAATATAGCGCGCTCCCCAATAGGGATGCCAAAAATAGAGCGGGCTGGTTTTCGGCATATTGAGGTAGGTCATGCTCTGTCCCCTACCTGCCACGCCATAGGGATTGCGGGCAAACCCGGGAGGCAACGCTTGTGCGGTTGCCCGGCTAGAACTTACTACAAACCCAATGATTCCTACACACAGAATTCGACCAATCATATAACCAGTATCAAGGAAATGTACTTGAGATGCAATCTAAGCTGCACTACCGACGGCATCGCTAATCTGATCAAGGCCATCTCTTTGCAACAATTCCACCAATCCCTGGTTAATTTCACCAATCAGTTGTGGCCCTTTGAAAATCATGCCCGTGATCAGCTGCACCAGCGATGCCCCTAAGGTAATTTTGTGATACGCGTCAGCGGCACTAAACACGCCCCCCACGCCGACAATCATTATATTTTTGCCGAAGGTTTTGTATGTTTGTTTTATTATTGCGTTCGACAACTCCCAAGTGGGCTTGCCGCTAAAGTTGCCTTTGAGATGTTCAATGGTTTTGAGCTCATGTGTTTTCAGTGTGGAATTGCTTCTGTCTTTCGCCAGGTTGCCAATGACTACAGCGCTGACTCCATAATCAATCATAATTTCAATCAGCGGTTTGGACTCAGCCCATGATTGCTCGATCGGAAATTTCACCCATAAGGGTCTAGCTAATTTGAGTTGCTGCAACTCTGCTAGGACTTGCTTCAGTGCTGCTGGAGTGGCTAGATGGCCTGAGCCGCGCACATTGGGACAGGAGATATTGAGTTCATAGTAAGCAAAATCGTTCGCCCGATTAGAGCGCATCACATATTCAAAGCTCGAGATAATATCGGCTATTTGCGTGTTCGTCGTTGATGTTTCTGGGGAATTGGTGGCACCGATGGAAATGCCAACGTGGAAATTAGGGTCAGTTAATTTGAGGTGATCGGCTAAGATCCGCTCGATACCGAGGCTTTTGAAGCCTTTGTTCACGAGCAACGATTGGGACTTGGGCAATCTGCCCAGGCGTGGTTTGGGATTGCCCGCATAAGGTGAGCGCGTCACCGTGCCCACACTAGCAAAGCCAAAGCCGACTGAGGGCAGAATGGAGGTCAAACGACCGTTGTAATCAAACCCGGCCGACAAGCCCATCGGGTTTGTAAACCTGGTGGTGCCAATTGTTTGAACCAAGGCTTCGTGCTCATAGGCAAACAGCTTTCGCGTTATTTGTCGGGTTGCGGCAAATTCGCCAAGCAATTCTCCTGAGTTAGTCATAAGGTCATGCACCATCTCGGCGTCGAACTGGAAGAAGAGTGGTTTAAGGATTTTTTGATAGGCTGAAGCAACGAAATCAGTGGCGATCATACTAGTGCCCATTTTACACCCACAACAAAAACAAGTGGTTAGTGACGTAGTGGCAAATGAGCGCACTGATGGAGGCAAGTTGCACTTGCCTCCACAAGTTCCTGAAAAGCCTCATGAAACCATGTGTAAACCTGACTCCCTTCAACACAAAGTGCGAAACTCGTGCCTAGAAGGGATTCCTGTCTGTCGACAGACAGGCCTCGACAGGCTCGGCATGACACCTCACTTCTTATTTCTTCTTCGGCTTGTCCACCCGGTCCAGGCCCAGCCCCTTAAACACAAAATAAACGACAGCTGCCATGATCACAAAATCAATCAGGTTATTGGCAAAACTGCCCCACTTTACTTCGACTCCGGCAAACCGCAACACTTGCTGATTAAGATCCCCGGCCGCACCCAGCAGCGGCCCCAGAAGCGGATTAATCATATCTTGCACCAGAGAATTAACCAACCTCGATACCGAACCCCCGAGCACAAAGCCAATAGCTAACCCCACCACCCCTTGCTCCCGGATAAACGCAAAAAAGCCTTGCATGTGTGATTTGATCATAGCGAAGGGTATTGTATCGCAACCCGTCAACGTAAAAAATTCTTAAAAAATTTGACTCCACCAGATAACCTGCTACCATTTACGTGACTTTTACACAAATCTTGCGATATACTGAAGCCTGCCGTGCATTTATCACACTTCATCCAGCAACACCACATTGATCTGCCACCAGAGTTGATTGATCTATGTGATGAGGGCATTGCGCTCATGCGCGACAGCCTGGACCTCAACCATACTCATCTACACGTTGAGCAACTGCTCGATAATCTAACCCTGTTTTTGCAGCACGAGCCCGAACTTACTCTCAACTACCCCATTCTGTTGCCCGCTCTGTGTTGGCATGACGTCTGGAAAGCCTCGCGCTTGATGGGCACGGGTAAGTTTAAGTTGCTCTACGAAAACATCTATGATGGCAAAGGCAGCGAAAAAATGTTCCGCAAACATGCCCGAGAGATTCGCTTGCGCATTGAGCTGCTTGAGCCCATCGCCTACTGCATTCGCACCCACTCCTCGTTTAGTTCGCTCTTTCCTCAATCAAAAATCATCTCCAACACCGCTAAACTTAAGAAGCCGGGAGTCACCGAAGCCAAGGTGTTGCGGGATTTAGACGGGTTGGAAGTGTGGAATGTGCAACGGTTCCATTCACTGGTTGCCTCGTTTGAATACGTCACTCCCTCCCTCCTCAAAGTGGCACTATGGTGGTTTGAGAACATTACTCTCAAAAGCGATGAAAATCGGTTTTACTTTGCCTGGAGCAAAGCCGAGTTTAGACATCGCTTACGATTGGTTATGGAGCACTGCATTGCCCTGATCGATACCCATGAACAACTTATTCCGCAAGAAACGATTGATCGCATCCCGGACTACGAAGATATCCTCTTTGACCTGCGCCAAGTGGCGGTGGCTCGCCTAGCTCAACTGGAAGTGTGAGCCTTCCCGTTATTTCAGGGAAAACTTGTGCTGCATCGCTAATAAGTCAGCCTGATCAGCTTTGATTCCATCCGGTGCTGTTTTAAACGTGCGGATCAACCGCTGGGGATCACCCAGCATATCGGGCACGAGATGGACATGCGCGTGCGGCACGGCATCGCCCATGACTGCCTCCAACACAAACTCGTGGCCCGTAACCGCGCGAAAATGCCGCACCAGTTCTTGGACTACCTCAAAGTACCCACCGATATCCGGCATATCCCACACCCAGCGATAATGCTTCTTAGGAATAACGAGCGTGTGGCCCGGAGCATAGGGAAAGATATCCAAAAACGCCAGATAATCTTGAGTTTCGTAGATGGTGTAGCTGGGGATGCTCCCCGCCACAATTTGGCAAAAAATGCAGCTATTCATATATACTATCCCTGCGCACAGATACCACTATTGTTAGTAGGTAATGGCACGGTACTTGCGGTACGTCCTGCATTGTGCCTCACCTTTTTTTTGACACCAGGATCAGCATGCCACACCCCAAAAAATTCAATCATGCCTATTATTCAACCGGTTCGTATGAAGACTATTATACCGATTACGTGACTAAAGCCAAAAGCGAAATTGAAACCCTCATAGCAGCAGTATCACCCACACAGGATTGCACTTTTCTGGATGTGGGCTGTGGTCTAGGTGGGTGGATTATGCAGTTGAGAGAACGGGGCTATACCGCCTTTGGCACGGAAGTTTCACCCTACTCTCTTAAGCATTCAGTGGCTCGAGAATGGATTATTCCCGCCACCACACTCCAACTGCCTTTTGCTCATCAGGAGTTTGAGGTGGTTATTTCCCGGCAGGTGATGTACTATCTCAAACCTCAAGACCAAATAGCAGCGGCAAAAGAGCTTTGCAGGGTATCAAGACGATGGATCTATTTTGATACTATTTCTTCCGGCATGCTCAATGAGGATCAGCACATTAATCCGGATGCTTTGCGCAACAATGATTATTTGTTGTCACCAGAAGAAAATAAACACCTCTTTGCATCGAATGGCTTCAAGCATCGAGGAAACGTTTTTGTAGATGGCCTGGAAATTTCTCCGGCAGAAGGCGTATACGAAAAACAGCCTTTGCTCTAAGCCATAACAATCGCAGGCGATGACTTGCTCTTGATATATCTCCATAATTAGCTATCATCAATACGTCGTCGACATTTCCGACGAACGCTATGAACAATCAGCAGAAAACGTTACTTTGCATTAACACTGGTCTTAGTAACTCTAAGCGATTTATTTTCCAGCGACTCAATAAGCTTCCCATTAACTTAGTGGTAGCCAATGCAGAAAAGAATTGGGCCGAACCCTACGTTGACGATTGGATTATCACCGACACGACGAATCACTCCACTGCACTTAAAGCCATTGAAACATATCTTCGTGCTCACTCCATTGATGGTGTCCTTACCTTTTGGGAAGATGATGTGTTGCTCACTTCCAAAATTGTGGATGCCTATGGATTGCGCGGCATCCCCTATGACTCTGCCCTCAAGGTGCGTAATAAGTTCGAGTTTAGAAAGTTTTGCGCTCACCATGGGATACGCTTTCCGAAATTCGAGCGCGTGACTTCCAAAAAAGATTTGAGCGCGGTTATGAGCACTTTTGCCTTTCCGGTGGTGGTTAAGCCCGTATTCGGCTCCAGCAGTGCCTATGTTATCAAAGCAGATTCGCCTCAAGAGCTTGAGGACATCTTCGGTTTTGTCAAAAGCAATTTATCCGACAAGGTCGAAAGTGCCCTGACTGATGGCCTAGAAATATTAGTCGAAGAATACATCGACGGTGACGAAGTTGACATAGATATGTTGGTTCAGAATGGCAAAGTTAAGTTCAAATCGATTTCCGATAACTTCGCCACGCAAGAACCGTTCTTTTTGGAAAACGGCCAAGCCACGCCCAGCTCCTTGCCTCAAAAAGCTCAACAGGAACTCTTTGAGATGGCCGAATACGCCTTGGAGCGATTAGGCATCATGCATGGCTGCATTCACTTTGAAGCCAAACACACCTCCACCGGGCCAGTGCCGATTGAAATAAACGTCCGACTCGGTGGCGATGAATCCTATCCGTTTAATAAGGTGGTGTGGAAAGTTGATTTAATTGAATCTGCGGTCAAGATTGCTCTGGGAGAATATATTCAAAAAGTAGATCAATCCATCGAACCGAAAAAATACGTAATCAGCAAAACCTTTATCGCTGATAAGTCCGGCATACTTACCCGACTTCATATCCCGCCTAAATTCCCGGAAGCATTATGCGTGCTGGAAAAGCATTTTTATAAAGAAATCGGTGATTCTGCTCTGGCCCCCCCATCAGATTATGAATTTCTGGGCTGGATTGCCTGTGCCGGCGACAATATCAACGATGCCCGCCAAAATTTGGAAGAAGCGGTGGGTTTAATTGACTATGAGGTAGTACCCTTCTCGCCCTTGTCAACTCTGGGAAAGACCGAAAGAAAATCACAATTTCGCACGGCCGCAATTCAGCCCCGGATAATTCAAGGCAAAGCCAGAATTGAGCGCATTCGTCATTTGCGCAAACGGGACCAACGTAATTTGGTTATTGGTATCGCTTGCAATAACTATTCCAGCACTCAAGGAGTGGTTGAATCAGATCTCACCGTCATTGGTAAAAACATCGAAGAAACGCTGCAAGCTCGCGGCTACCACACCCTGTTTATTGATTTCAACGATCTGGATCATGCAATTGAAGTGCTAAAAACAGGAAAAGTCGATTTTGTTTTTAATGTTGGCGAGCGACTCAATAATTCAAGCCTGTTGGAACCACATATAGCCGCTTTGCTGGATGCCTATCAAATCCCCTACACGGGTTCAAATCCTTTCACCCTCGGCTTGTGTATCGACAAAATTAAGGTCAAAAAACTCCTAAATTACCATAAAATTCCTACCGCCCGATGGGATTATGCCTATGACGTGCACGACGAGATCAATGCTGAACTTCGTTATCCCCTGATTGTGAAGCCCGCAAATACGGACAACTCAATCGGTATCACCAATGACTCGGTGGTCACGGATAAAAACATGCTGCAAAAACAAATTGAGTATGTGATTCAGACCATGAACCGGCCAGTGTTGGTGGAAGAATACTTAGATAGTGATGAGTATGATGTTTCCATAATTGGCAGCGAGGATGATGATATTAAAGTCTTGCCACTTTCAAGAATTATCTATGATGCTTTGCCAGCAGGATTCTGGCATATTTCCCCGTTTGAGTCGAAATTCCTCGAGGGAGAAATGTATAAAGCTAAATTAGTTGTGGAACGCCCCCCCAAAAATGTAAATAAAAAATTATTAACCTTGATTACCGAAATCGCCCTCGATACCTACAACATTCTTGACTGCCATGATTATGGCAGAGTCGAAATCAAATTAGATAGGTCAGGCAACCCTCACGTACTCGAGCTTAATCCGAATCCCTCTATTCATGAAGCTGGTTGCGTAGCCAGTGTGGCCAAGTTGGTGGGCTATGATTATGGGGATTTTTTAGAAGAAATCATTGCCCTGGCGATAAAACGGTATAAAGATAGACCACCATACTACCATTTACAACCCAGCCTGCTTTAAGATAAGTAAGAGGCTACGTCAACTTCCCAAAGATTAACGATATAATACACCTAGCGAATGCATGATGTGCGCGAGGTCGTGCCCTTCTAGTTCAATGGATAGACCTGCCCGCCATGCCTCCATAGTTCAATGGATAGAACGGAGGTTTCCTAAACCTTAAATCCAAGTTCGATTCTTGGTGGAGGCACTTTACACGAGGTAGATGGAGCGAAAGAGGGGTGAGGGTACAGCAATAATTGATGGTAAGATAAGTCGCGCTTCGGGGTGTAGTGTATCGGTAACATGCGCCGTTCGGGACGGCGAGACACTGGGTTCAATTCCCAGCACCCCGACACACGTATATATATCTGACAGTAAATTCGGCTTGCCCACCGAAGCTTCAGCGTAGGCGGGGACGGCGACCTGTCTGCCTCTGGCGGGAATTCTTGAGCACCCCGACCAGAATATGGGAAATGAGATGTGTTAGTTCCGCTTACCCTTGCCTGGCAATCCGCCCGAATAGGGATGTTGCAATCCCCACCTTTCCACCCTTTCCGCTGTCTCAATAGATTCGCCTCGTGCCTCACGATAGTCGCCTTCTGTGCCCAAGGCAACCTTTCGAGAAGATGAATGACCATAATAAGCCGGCACTGCTTGAGCTCCATACGCTCGCTGGCGCAGATAGGTGGCGTATTCTCTGGCAATCCTCCCTATTTCCCTGCCATTGGAATGCAAAGTTGCTTCGACACGAAAATTGATTGCGGGAGGAATGACAGTTTCAGGTTTCTTCACCCACGATATGTCAGGCTCAAGCACGACTGCTGTCATGCCTGCAACTCTGCCGTAAAATTTTGGAGGTAAACCACGTCTAAATGCTTCTGCTGGAGAATGGGTTAAGGCATTAGCACCAGATCTTACCGGCAAACCTGCGTTGCTCTCGACGCGCTGCAAGGCTAGGTGAACGAGTTGATCGATTACAAGTATGCCGTCTAAACGAATAAGTGCTCCAGGCTGCATCAACTCAGATTGTTCTTGCAGTGCTGCTAAAGTGAGCAATTCTATTGGTGGCATACATCTTTATCCATACTCCAACTTTATCGGCCACGCAGATTAATAA
>CAZVUJ010000013.1:0-11307 GCA_964630135.1 uncultured Pseudomonadales bacterium
CCGCGCATCGCGGTTTTGCAGACCGCAGCGTTTCCACTTCGCCATCGTGCCACATCCTTATAGCAAGGTCGGCGAGTAGCATTATACTGTAAAAATGACCTGCTTTTGACGCCACTTTGATTTCAAAAGCCACGCGTTTCGCCTGCGTGTTTATGTCACCTCGAGCCTGCCCAAGAGATCCCTACGATACACATCAATCTTGGAGGGATTCCTGTCTGTCGCCTGCCTGTCGGCAGACAGGGAGATCCCTGCGGTATGCATCCATCTTGAAGGGATTCCTCGACAAGCTCGGAATGACAATACTACCCGTTGAGTGCAAGTGCGAAACTCGTGAAGCAATAAACGCAATAAAAAAACACCATGCGTTGATGTGCATGGTGTTTTTAATATAATTGCTTGTTAGTTACTTTGACGCTTTGGCTGTGACCGAGATCTTTTTGGGTTTGGCTTCTTCGGCTTTTTTGAAGGTTACGGTAACCACCCCGTGCTCTATCTCAGCTTGAGGATCCATTTTCAAATCAATATTACCGGGCACGGCAACTTTATACGAGTAGCTGCGGGTTGCCTTGCGATAATATTTCTTGCCTTGACGATCTTCCTCTTGTTCTTCAGCGCGAATCCACAAGATTCCTTTTTCAAAGGTGATTTCGACCTTGTCTTTCGCTACTCCAGCAATGGTGGCTTTGACTACCACATCGTTTTCGGTTTCAAATATATCCATATTTGAACCGGTTGCTGGTTCAAAGGCAGCATCGTCATCCCAGACAGCCGGCCAGCGCAGCATTTGTAATGGATCCCATCGAACTATTGCCATAGTTCCTCCACAAATAAGTAATTAATAATAACGCTATATTAGCACTCTAATTTATAGATTGCCAATATACTAAATCATCAACTTTAAGCTGTCAAGCCTTTTAGGCTCTTTGACAATTTTGAAAGATCTACCAGATGGTATAGAATAAGCTGCAGCCATGAAATATCTTCACTTATTAACTCCCCTTGTTGCAGCGCTCGCATTGGCGGCCTGCAGCGTGCCTTTCTTAGGCCAGGATCAAGCCGGCCTGCATATTGAGGCAAACGAAACGGCAACTATTTATTTGGACGACAAACATGTGGGCAACACCACGTTTGATCAGCAAAAGTTAAAAGCAGGGCAATATGCGCTCAAGTTAGTGAGTGAAAAAAATCCCAATAAGCAGTGGCAAACCAATATTCGGCTAACCTCGAAAGTGATTACGGTTGTCTCCTACAATTTTGCCGACCAACCTGATCAGGCTAGCTATTATGTGTTGCAGCTTGAAAAATTGGCAAATCAAAATAACGCAGAAATGGCTTTTATTACTCAGCCGGACAATGTGATTATTACCCTTGACGGCCAACCCAAGGGGTTAAGCCCCGTAACCCTGGAACAGCTTACTCCCGGCGAGCACCAAGTGTTGCTCTCAGCCCCGGCGCATCAAGAAATATCCATCCCGGCTCGGATCCTCGCCGGTTACTCATTGCTGGTGAACGCTCAATTGGCCCGGTTAGCAGATATCCCGGCACCGCAAGTGAGCGATCAAGAAGCGAGTAGCAGCGCGCAACCTGTTGCCGCCACCGCTAGTGCGACTCCTTCCTCTACACCTTCAGTGGTGCGTGTGACCCCCTCATCTCAACCAACCAAGGCCGCTAAACCCCAGACCGCTACGAGCTCGGCAGCGAGTGCGCTCAAGCCTCCTTACGTCGTGGTGCAAGAAACAGGTACGGGTTGGCTGCGGGTGCGCTCTAGTGCCGGTGGCGAAGAAGTGGCTAAAGTCGACACGGGTGAGCAATTCCCCTTTATCGAATCTGATGATGCGGGGTGGTATAAAATCGAATATACACCCGGGAAACAGGGTTGGGTGGTTGCCCGGTATGTCAGATTAGTTAAGTAAGTTTACTGCACTCCATAGAGAATCACTAAGACAAGTATTCCCCACATCACTACTGCCGAGAGCAGCGGTTTGTCAGAGAGTAATACTCGCTCCGGACTTTCGCCCTCGTTCTTTTCATAAACTAGTTGCAAATAACGCATGACGCCGTAGATAACTAAGGGAACGGTGACCATCAGCCATTTTTGGGCAATAAACGTTCGGGGAAACCGAGACAGAAAGGAAGGGATAGGCCCGGTGACCGCATCAAACTGAAACTGAAAGGCATACAGTGCATAGGTGAGCCAAGTGGCAGTGGCGAACATTGACGTGTAAATATCCAGCAGTCTTTGGGTATAGGCCGACAGAGTGACTCGATGTCCGTGTAAATCGCCGAGCAAGCCTTGCAATAAGGTGCGCTCGCTCTGGCGCTTGCCGACGGCTAAAAACAGAGACAAACTGGTCACGGTGAGTAAAAACCAGACGCTCATGTGTAAGTTAACCACTGATGCCCCAGCGTAGACGCGCAGGATAAACCCCAGGGCAATAGACATGACATCGAGGATCGGAATGCGCTTCAAATATCCCGAATAGATTAAATTGAGCATCATATACATGAGAATGAGCGCAAAAAACGATAACGACAGATTCCAGGCTAGGAATAATCCCCCAATCACCATAATGATGGCGGCATAGGTGGCAATAGGAATGGGTAATTCGCCTGAGGCAAGCGGCCTTTTCCGTTTGAAAGGGTGTTTTCGGTCTTGGGACACGTCGATGATATCGTTCGTGATATAGACCGCCGATGAAATCGCGCTGAACAGGAAAAACGCTGTCAACACCTTGAAAAAATACCCAGACTCAAAGAGGAAACCACTGAAGATGAGTGACGCAAATAAGCTTAGGTTTTTGAGCCATTGTCTGGGTCGCGCGGTTTTAAGGAGGAGGTAAGGTATCTGAGCCACAAGAGTATGCCTCCAAAGATGCACAAAAGCATCAAAATAGTAAACAGTTTTTGTTTTGAGTTCAGTTGGAGCGAGAACAATCCTAAGCCAAGGGTGACCAGCCAATAAAACAAGGCGACTGCTTGCTTGCTCCAGCCTAAGTCTAACAGTTTGTGATGAAAATGGCTTCTGTCACCCCAAACCGGAGACTTACCTGACATTATACGCCTTATCATGACATACAACGCATCGAACATAGGCACTGCTAAAACAATCATTAATGTTGCTAATTTTGCCCCAGAAAGAATGGATAGAATCGCTAAAAAGAAACCTGCCAAGGCACCGCCGCCATAGCCAGGCATCATTCGTTGGGGATACATATTCCAGGGCAAAAATCCTAGATAGGCACCGGCGACTATGGCGGCCAAAAGGGAGACTTTCCATTGCGTCACATCCTGACTAAAGCGAAACGATAAAAGGGCGATTACTAAAGCGGCGATAACCACAATGCCCGGCAATTGTCCATCTAAGCCTTTGGACCAATTAACCATATTCATGCACCAAACAATCCAGACGATAGCAAAGAGGTTTGCAAGCAGGGAACTATTGATCGTCAGCCCGGTAGCACCCGAAGTCAACGAGAGTGAGCCAAAATCAATGACGCCTCCCTGAAGGGGATTAGTAATGAAGGGTATATTGACTCCGGAACCAACGACTATTCCCGCGGCTACAAATCCCAGGAGGAGTCTGAGATAGGGATTCATGTCTTTGAGGTCATCCCAGACGCCAATTAATGTGATAATACAACCACCCGCCAACATGGCCAGCACGTGGTGGTCAAGGGGCAAGAAAAAAATACTAGCCAGGAGAATACTCCCAAAAACCGCTAAGCCACCGCCACGGGGTACTGCTCGGGTATGAATAACCTTGGCATGGGTGCTGGTTTTGGGGTCGTCGAGCCACTTAAAGGTTTCATAGATACGCTTAACGACCAAAGTAGCCACCAAGGCAATAAGCCCAGTGACCACTAACGGGGTCGTGAGTAACTGATGAATTACAGGGCTCATGGCTCAAAACACCAGATAGGTAAGTAGTACCGTGGCGATGAGTAATAACACAATAGTGACGTTGGCAAACCATACAATTAACCGGCGATAGATAAAAAAGGCATCAGAAAGTCTGATGAGAAAGAAGCTGCTCAGCCAGGTTAGGATGGAAAGAAGCGGCAAAACCAGCAAATGATTTTTGGGAGCGAGGCGGGCGGCTCCCGCAGGCAGACTGTAGTAAAGTGGCACCTCAGGTGGGATGCGAGTCCAATAGATCAGTAAAAAAATGAACTGGACCAGCATAAGGATCAGCGAAGCCACTAGACTAAGGCGAATCACCCTATCGGTTTGAACTAAAAGCCGCACTGATAACCGTTTTCCATCCATAGTGGTTATTTTATACCGTTAATGGGCTAATCGGATGACACGAACATTGTCGCCTAGATCGTGGGTATACACGTGAGTAAATCGCGATTTTAGGGTTTGAGGGATAGTGTGGGTATTACGGCGAAGGAGGATTAATTCTGGTGTGACTATCTCTTCCCAAGAGTCGATGGCGTTCAGGCGTGGTAATTGGTTAACGCCCACATAGTTAGGTGCCTTAGTTCTATCGCCCACAAAGACGCAATCCTTGCGATAATACAGACAAGGCATGATATCCAGATAACTATCGGTATAGATGGGTATAGTTTGATCGTTCGCTAGAACTTGGTACTGGGTCTTTTCCAGTCCATTGAGGAAATGGCTTGCAATTGCTATCTGCATGGTGGCATAAAGTGCCATTGCGATGATTGCTGTTGTCTTGGACCACGATGCTAATGCTCTCCACCCTAAAGCCATGCTTAAAAAAGCTAAGGGAAAGAGAAAAGCTACATAGCGACCGTAGAGGATGGGTTGGGCGAACCAGGAATAAAGATACAGGGCGCTAAAGCTCATGCCGGCGATGAGTAGGGCGTGCCGTGCTCTGAGCATAGCCAATCTCGATACTTTTTCTGAATTCTTATCTTTAGATTGAGGTTTTTGCTTCTTAAACCACCGATTACCCACAACTCCCATCCCAACGACCAACCAACTGAGGTGAGAAAAATAACTATAAAAGCGCGGCAGCACAGGTGAAAGCTCGTTAAAGACAAAGATATGAGAGAGCGTATTGAGTGAAGTAAGGGGATGAAACGTGAACCAGGATGCACCTGAGCGCGCCGTCATTTGGGCTGCCAGCACGGGTACCCAAGGCAAATACAACACCAAAACCAGACTGTTGGCAACCAGTAATCGGCGCACTGCCGGCCAATCACGGTGCATGAGCCCAAGGAGCGAGCTCGTGAGTGCCTGGGCTATCCAGAAAAACATGCCTATGTTGTGGGTATATAAAAGAGCTGTCTGAGCCAGGACATAGACACTAAGACTGGTGCGGGTGGTTAATCTCCTGCTGGAAGTCACAAAAATAACGTAGGTCAAAAGCATTGCCAAGCTGTAGGCTCGTAGCTCCACCGAAAAATACAGCAACAAGGGCTGTGTATATATAAGTAAGACCAAAAACGTTTCCAGTAACCGAGATGAGGAAGTGGGGTGGCGGCTAATCTCTTTGACCAGCAAGCATTGCAGTATAAGTAGGGGTAGGAGCGACAGGAGTCGCAGCGCCAGTGCGTTGGCACCAAACAACTGCACTAAGGGATGCAGGAGCAGGTAGTAAAGCGGTGGGGTAAAATCCTTGGCTGCAATCGAGATGATTGATGGTAGCGGTTGACGTGCTACCAGATAGGAAAAGGCTTCATCGCGCCAAATAGATTTATTAGCGGATATGGCCAATGACAGTGCGACCATGAGACTTATGCCAAGAGCCACTACCAGCTTGCGAATTTTTTTATCGGAACCATTCATAGTCGTATTGTAATACGCAATTCGGGCTTGGTGGGTGCTTGACACACTTTAGCAGTCTTGATAAGCTATTGCTAATTACGATTAATTAAAGAGTCGAAAGCATAGCTAACTAATAAGGGGAAAATTCACATGACTGATCTAACTGACCGGCAAATTCAAATTATCCGGGCTGTCGTCGAGGAATATTCCAAGTCAGCTGAACCGGTGGGATCAACCACCTTGGATCGCAAGTATAATTTAGGCGTATCACCAGCCACGATTCGCAACGAAATGGCCTATCTGGTGGAATTAGGTTATCTGGTTCAGCCACACACGTCTGCCGGTAGAACTCCGTCTCCCGCCGCTATCAAGCTGTACATTAACGAGCTCATGAAAGAGCGGAATTTGACGGTCGCTGAGGAAGTATCGGCTAAAGAAAAATTGTGGGAAAAACGCCACCATCTCGAAGATGTTTTGCGCTTGACTACCTATGAACTAGCCCGGCGCACCGGGAATATCGGTATTGCCATTACTGACGACATGAAAATTTATCACGCTGGCTATGCCCATATCCTGGATATGCCCGAGTTTTTCGATATCGATGTCACCCGCACCGTGTTGCAAATGCTGGATGAAGCGCATCAATTGATGGAAATACTGCGCTTGTCGCATTCCGAGCGGGAAATCCATATTTTGCTGGGTGATGATTTTCGCAATGAATTCTTGCAACCGGTCAGCATCGTCTATTCCGAATTCCACACCCCCCACCATCGCGGATCAATTGGAGTCATCGGCTCGTGCCGCATTGATTTCCCGTATGTGGTGCCCCTAGTGCGCCACTTCACCCGATTAATTAATGAAATAGCTTTGTAGAAGAGCAAGTATGTCTAAATCATCAAAACCCCCTAAACCAACGGTGCCTCCTGAACCAGTGATGGATCAAGATAGAGAGAACTATAAAGATAAATGGTTGCGGGCAGTGGCAGATTACAAAAATCTAGAGCGCCGGGTTGAAGAACATCAATCACACCTGGTGTCATTAGCAAACGCATCATTGGTGAGTAAACTACTGCCTACCTTGGATCTTATGGAAACAGCGCTCAAACACCTCAACGATCCGGGGTTAACCATGATTGTAAAGCAGCTAGAAGATACGCTCAAAAGTGAACAGGTGAGCGAGATAGAGGCTCTGCATCAACATTTTGATATTGAAACCATGGAATGCAGTGAAACCAAGCCAGGCAAAAAAGATCAAGTGCTTGAGGTAGTTAAAAAAGGATACCGCTACAAAGATTTTGTGATTCGGCCAGCACAAGTTATTGTGGGTAAGGGCCAAGAGGAAGAAAACAATTCTATTCATCAAAAACAGTAATGTTGCAAGTATAGTTAAGGAGGCTTTATGGCAAAAATAATTGGTATTGATTTAGGAACCACCAATAGTGTTGTGTCTGTCATGGAAGGCGGCAGCGCCAAAGTGATTCCTTCAGCTGAAGGTAAAAACACGGTTCCTTCAATCGTGGAGCCGATTAAGAATTTGGTCGGTGAAGTGGCCAAGCGGCAAATGATCTTAAACCCCAAAAATACGGTGTATTCAGTCAAGCGGTTAATGGGCCGGCGGATTGATGATCCTCAAGTCAAAAAGATGCGCGACGTTTCGTCCTATGAAATCGTTGCCGGCAAAGATGACATGGCTGCGGTGTCAATTGACGGTACAACCTATACACCTCAAGAAATTTCAGCCAAAATCTTGCAAAAACTAAAAAGCGACGCTGAAAGTTATCTGGGTACTACCGTTGATAAAGCGGTTATTACGGTCCCAGCCTATTTCGATGATGCCCAGCGTCAAGCCACCAAGCAAGCGGGAGAAATTGCCGGGCTTACCGTTGAGCGCATTATCAATGAACCTACGGCTGCCGCTCTCGCCTATGGGCTGGACAAAAAGAATAATCAAACCATTGCCGTCTATGATTTGGGCGGGGGAACGTTTGATATCTCAATTCTTGAGATTGGCGATGGGGTATTTGAAGTCAAGTCAACCAATGGAGATACCTTTTTGGGCGGCGATGATTTCGATGCTGTCATCATCGATTGGGTGGTAGCTGAATTTAAAAAAGAAAACGGTATTGATCTTAAAGCCGACAAGCAAGCGCTGCAACGAATCCGGGATGCGGCCGAGCGCGCCAAAATTGAGCTGTCTTCTTCACCTGAAACAGAATTAAATCAACCCTTTATTACTCAGGGCAAAGATGGCCAGCCGCTGCACTTAACGGTGAAATTATCTCGGGCGAAATTGGAAGAGCTGGTTGATGCTTTAATCAAAAAAACGCTCGAGCCCGTCAAAGCGGCGCTTAAAGACGCTAAAGTTGCTGCCAAAGACATTCATGAAGTGATTCTGGTTGGTGGCATGACCCGCATGCCCAAGATTCAGCAAACGGTCAAAGATTTCTTTGGCAAAGAGCCACACAAAGGGGTGAATCCCGATGAAGTGGTGGCCATTGGTGCTGCTATTCAAGGTGGAGTCTTAATGGGTGATGTCAAAGATGTGCTGTTGCTGGATGTAACTCCTTTGACCTTAGGACTGGAAACGTTGGGTGGCGTGCGCACGCCACTTATTGAGCGCAATACCACGGTTCCCACCAGCAAATCCCAAGTTTTTTCGACAGCGGCCGATAACCAAACGCAAGTCGAGATTCATGTGCTGCAAGGCGAGCGGGAAATGGCTCAAGATAATAAATCCCTGGGACGCTTTGTGCTTGATGGTATTCCGGCGGCACCTCGAGGCCTGCCGCAGATTGAGGTGACCTTTGATATTGACGCCAATGGCATTTTGCACGTCTCGGCTAAAGACAAAGGTACGGGCAAAGAGCAAAAGATCACCATTAAAAACGCCACCAATCTTTCGGAAGCGGAAGTAGAGAAGATGAAACAGGATGCACAGCTGCATGAGCAGGATGACAAGCGCAAAAAAGAACAGGTCGAGGCCCGCAACCAGGCACACAATGCGGCCTTTGAAATAGAAAAACAACTTAAAGAATACGGCGATAAGCTCGAAGCGGCCGACAAAGAGAAGATTGAGGAAAATGCCAAGAAGCTTAAAGAGTTGGCTGACAATGAATCGGCTTCCACCGAGGATTTGAAAAAAGCCACCGAAGAAGCCCTGACCTCAGCCCAAAAATTGGGAGAAATAATGTATAAACAAAAGCAAGAGGAATCTGCCAGTAACGATGCCTCAGCTCAATCAACCGAAGCTTCCAAGACTGAGGCCAGCGGAAAAGAGAAGACCAAAAACGCTGAAGAAGGGGAAGTGGTTGAGGAATAGTGCCTCATAGTACATAGAGATAAAAGGTGCTTGCAGAAGTCATAAACGTAAAGGAGTAGGTTTCAAAAAACCTACTCCTTAATCGTGTTTAGTCCGGAAAAAAAGTATGGCAACTAATAGAGATTACTACGAAATCTTAGGTGTGGCCAAAAGCGCCAGCACCGATGAGCTTAAAAAAGCCTATCGCGCTAAGGCGCTTGAATTCCACCCTGACCGCAATAAAGCCGCTGACGCAGAGCAAAAGTTCAAGGAAATCAACGAGGCCTATGAAGTCTTGTCGGATGCCAAAAAACGGCAGCTGTATGACCAGTTTGGGCATGCGGCCTTTGATCCGCGATCGGGTGGATTTGGCTCACCGGGAGGGCACACCGGTCCGTTTACCTATAACTATTCAACCTCAGGCAACCCGTTTGGGGGCGGTGATTTTGGCGATCCCTTTGAAATTTTTGAACAGTTTTTTGGTGGTGGCTCTCCTTTTGGCATGCGCTACCAACCGCGAACGCGCTATTCCCTTAAAGTCGCTTTTATGGATGCGGTGAACGGCGCGCAAAAAACCATTATTCATCAGGGCAAAGAATATACGATCAAGATTCCGGCAGGGGCAGGAGACGGCACCAGGATTAGGTTTGATGATTTCGATGTGTCACTGGATGTATTGCCGCATGAGCGTTTTAAGCGCGAGGAGTATGACATTTTTGTCGATGTAGATGTCCCTTTCACGCTGGCGGCTTTGGGAGGCAGTGTTGAGGTGCCCTCACTTGAAGGAATGTTCAAACTCAAAGTCAAAGCCGGCACTCAACCAGGCAGCATGGTTCGCATCCGGGGTAAAGGTATTCAGCACTTACGAGGGTCGGGTAAAGGTGACTTCTATGTCCGGCTACTGGTAACGATTCCCAAATCACTGTCTAAGGCGCAAAAACAATTGTTGCAGCAACTGCAATCGCTCGAATAGTGCGGACAAAAAGTGGGGTAAGATATAGGTATGATCTATCGTCAGCCCCGAATTGATGAGCGCCGTTTGTTTGATACCTTAGCTGGCCACCCGTTGCAAAGTTGGGCCTGGGGCGATTTTCGTGCACAAACAGGCATAGAGGTCGAGCGGTTATGTGGGTTTGAGCAATCCACCCCCAGCGCCAGCCTTCAAGTTACTTTCCACCCGTTGCCTAAACTACCCTACACCATCGGCTATTTTCCCAAAGGTAGGATGCCCGATGAAGCTCAACTACAAGCGCTTCAGGAGTTGGGGAAGCGCAAAAAAGCTCTTTTTATAAAATTGGAGCCCAATATCTCCACCCCGCCATATGCGCAAGCTGATCTGGAAGCCTTGCGTCAGTTTTTGATCGATCATGGCGGTCGCAAAGGCAGAGCCTTATTTACTCCTTATTCCTTTGTGCTGGACCTCACCAAATCACCCGAAGAACTTTTGGCAGGGATGAAAACCAAATCTCGGTATAACCTTAAATTAGCGCAGTCTCATGGCATCACGATAACCGAAGATTCGACTCCTGAAGGCTTCAACCACTATTTGGAACTCTTAGAGCAGACCACCAAGCGCCAGCAGTTTTATGCGCACACCAAGCAATATCACACCGCCATGTGGCAGACGATGTATGGGGCTAATATTGCCCACCTCCTGAAAGCTGAATATCAAGGCCAGGTGTTAGCCGCTTGGGTGTTGTTTGTGTTTAACCATACCCTCTATTACCCCTATGGCGCATCTAGCCGGGATCATCGGGATAAAATGCCCTCGTATTTGCTCATGTGGGAAGCTATCAAATGGGGGCAACAACAGGGCTGCACCACGTTTGATATGTGGGGAGCCCTGGGGCCTGAGCCCAATCCCAAAGACCCTTGGTTTGGTTTTCACCGCTTCAAAGCAGGGTTTGGCGCACCTCTCACGCACTCAGTAGGCAGTTATGATCTTGTTATCAATCATCCTTTGTATTCGCTCTATCGCATTGCCGACCGTTGGCGCTGGCGCTACTTGCGCCTCAAAAGCCGTTTGCCCCTCTAAACCCTCCAGTCAGCTGCTTAGGTGGTAAGGTCTTCTCGCTCAACAACTTTTTGTGTTGTTTTGACAAAGTAACAGTCGGTGATTCTCGTTGACAAATCGATACTTTATTGGTTAGATAGAGCAGACTTCAAGTGTTTGAAGCACGAATATATCCTGCTCACCAATACTAAAAAAACTTTATCCTATGATTACGCTTGAAACTGTCAGTAAACACTTTGGTATAACTCCTGTCGTT
>CAZVUJ010000014.1:0-10739 GCA_964630135.1 uncultured Pseudomonadales bacterium
AGAAAACGTGACTATTCAGCAAGAGTCGCGCACCCTGGCCACCATTTCGTTGCAAAACTATTTCCGCATGTATGACAAGCTGGCGGGCATGACGGGCACAGCGGCCACTGAAGCCGAAGAATTTGCCCATATCTATAACATGGATGTGATGGTGGTGCCCACCCACCAAGACATTAAACGTCTGGATCATCCCGATGTCGTCTATAAAACTATGCGGGCCAAATATGGAGCATTGGTCAAAGAAATTGGGGAGCGGCACGAGCAAGGTCAGCCAGTGTTGGTGGGTACGCGCTCCATTGAGCAAAACCAAATAATTAGCCGTTACCTTAAGCGCTTGAAGATTGAGCATACGGTCTTGAATGCCAAAAACCACGAGCAAGAAGCGATGATTATTGCGAACGCTGGTATGCCTGGTGCTGTGACCGTGGCTACCAATATTGCCGGTCGGGGTGTGGATATAGTGCTGGGGGGTTCAGCCCCGGAAAAACCGGTGTTGGATGAAACCAATAAATCAGAGCATAAAAAATTGCAGGCTGAATACGACAAAGCTCTCGAAGCATGGCAAGAGAGGCACGACCAAGTGGTTCACGCTGGCGGCTTGCATGTGGTGGGAGCCGAGCGCCATGATTCGAGGCGCATTGATAATCAGTTGCGTGGTCGGTCGGGCCGACAAGGTGATCCCGGGTCATCGCGGTTTTACGTGTCACTGGAAGATGATTTAATGCGCATTTTTGGTGGCGAGCAGGTGAGTAAGATCATGACCATGCTGCGCATTCCTGAGGATCAACCAATTGAATCAGGCATGGTGAGCAAATCAATTCAGCAGGCGCAAAGCAAAGTTGAGGGCTTTCACTTTGACCAGCGCAAGCGAGTGGTTGAATACGATGATGTGATGAATAAACAACGCGAGATCATCTATAAGCGCCGCGAGCAGATTCTGGCTGAAGTGAACGAGCAAGATTCGACCGATCGGTATAGCCGAGAGCGCTTAATGACTATTTTGGCCGATTCGATTGAAGCAATGGGCAGAGCCAGACTCCAAGAAGCCAATGATTCAGAGAGTGCTGCTGCTTTGGTAAAAGACGTGATGACGCTGATTCCGTTTGATAAACAGGCTCAAAGCGCTTTGGTGAATCAAGTGGCGCGGGCAGCAAGCAATGAAGCCGCGATTAAGCTGCTTCAGGATGTGGTCGCGCAGACCTATGAGCAACGGGAGGCGCAACTTGGCGGTGAGACGATGCATAAACTCGAGCGCTACGTGTTATTGTCTAGTTTAGATGAAGGTTGGATGGATCACCTGGACGCGATTGATGATTTGCGTGAGGGGATTTGGTTGCGTGGAGGCAAAGAACAAGTATTGGCGGAATACAAAAAAGAAGCCTTTCAAATGTTTGAACGCTTGCTCGATAAAATCGAGGTTGATGCGGCTCACCGCATTTTCCGCGTTCAGCTCAACGAATCCCCAACACCCTCGATCATGCAGCAGGCTCAGGCTCATAAACAAGCAGAGATTGACCCGCTCAGTTCAGGCGAAGATCAAGATCTCGCTACTCCAGTAGTTTCATCGAAAAACAAGGCCTCGGTTTCGGCGCTGGCTGCGGCTATGGCTAAAACCGCCGGCAAGTCAGGCAGTGGTGATGGCCGCACGATGAGATTGGTAGATATGAGCAAACCGGTAGTCAAAGTCGGCCGCAACGACCCGTGTCCGTGCGGTTCAGGTAAGAAATACAAGAAATGTGGCTTGATCAACGCGCCCTATCATAAGGGTTGAAGAGCACAATCAGAGAAAGGTTTGCAAGTCTGCCAGTTGGTCAATGATCTTCCACGCCTTTTGTTCTATTGGAGAACCCTTAAACGTAACCCCGTGCTGCGAGAGCCTAAAGAGTTCAATGTCGTTATCGCCGTCGCCAACGCACACGGCTTGGGTGACATCAATTCTTAATTTCTCACACAGTGATTTAAGTTGAGTTGCCTTGACTGAAACATCATTCCCCAGACACTCAATCTGCACGAGCTTGTCGTTGCTGTCGAAAACAAACCGATTGTTGGCGTCATAGTGGATAATACCAAGCTCTTGAGCTATATGTTCCACAAGTAAATCCATTGATCCACTCAAGAGGTAAAGAATATATCCTCTTTGTTGCAAATAGCTCACGGTTTCACGGGCACCTAACTGATAGGTGTAGCGGTTAATCACGCTCATAATGTGAGCTTTAGTAGCATGCCCGCTGGCAAGGTACCGCTGTTCCAGAATCTTTTGCCAATCCAGATAGGTAAGTTTGCCCTGCTTGTATTCGCTCAGCCACCGCGCGTCTTCAAGGGGAGTTATGCCCATGGCAGTATTCAGGTTAAGCCAAGTATTTTCGTGAATCAGGGTTTTGTTGACATCAAAACAGACCAATTTGAGTGGAAGTGACATATAAAATATTTTACCTTCATCCCCTATATTTCAGGGTAAATGCTCTTGGATGTTTTGGATAGGCTACTCGTGAATCTTTCTGTATGCATCGTGCGGACCGACGAAGAAAAAGATAGCAGTATCTCTTTTGTCGGACCAAGTGAAGAAAAGCCGATTGCCGCGGTCGATGCGGATGGTCCAAGTTTTGCTATTAACGAGTTTTTCTATGTGTAGAGAAGGGTGCTGTGGATTAGCGGCAAATAACTGAAGGATTCGATCTATCGCCTGGACACGCCTCTGATTATGCTTTATGAATTTCTTGTAGGGATTGTTAAATTGAGGCAAAAGGTGAAGCTTGGGCATGAGGATTATAAGTTGTGCAAGTAATCAATGGCTTCTTGAGGATCGTCAAAGGTTCGACCTTTTCCTTTTTTATAATCTCGCCGGGCTTGCTTTTCCATAGCTAAGAACTCAGGTGATATCTCCAAGGGAGGATTGGTTCCACTCGTTGCAAAAGCCCTAAATAATGATCGGCCTAGCTCAGAGATAGTCATACCCTGCTCGCGAGCCTTTTCCTCCGCTATGGCTTTGATATCTGGCGGAACGCTGAAGCTGATCGTAGTTGATTTGGCTAATGATGTTGGATTCATGTACCTATTATATGCCCAAATAGGTTCCTTGAGAATGATGCTTCTTGAAAGAGTGCTTACAGGGTAAACAGGATTTTTCATCCTGTTGCTCAGGGTTTATGAACTTTAGGAGCATATTACAAAATGTGCTCCTTCTTTATTCAGAAAAGACCAGTTAATGAAGTTTGGTTTAATACTCATTTTGTGTTGTTTTTTCGGATAGTTTAGCTTGATATTTCCAGTCAAAGTGTGGTTAAAATTCAGTCATCATGAATTCTGGGAGGTTTTTATGCAATGGTGCAAGACTTGTAGTAGTAAGTTAAAGGCTTGGGGGAAAAACTAGCACAGGTAAACGACGGTATCGGTGTCCCCACTCCTGACTTTCTCAAATTAGTGTCCTGAGTGGATTTTCCTTAAAAGCGCTTTGACGGTATCGGGTATGACTTCGGTAGCCGGATATTCCTTGCCATTAATGAGCACAGACCCCGCTCGTACCGGCCTCAACGTTTTAATGAACTGTTTGAGGCTAACACCGGTTTTGGCTTCGATCAGGCGACCCATGGCTAAAGCGGCCAACACGATGGTTAGATGGGCTTCAATCGCCTCTCGTTTGTAATGAAAGATGGGTCTGGCTTTTAAGTCAGATTTGGCCATCCTAAAACTCTTCTCTACTTGGAACAGTTGATGGTAATAGTCAATAACAGCTTGATCGGGTAAGGCTGCGTTGGTGACGTATCCTTTAATGCCTAAGAGAGATTTTGCTTTTTTAATCAGCTTGTAGTTTAAGCTCTTACCTTTGGCTTTCATGGCCACAAATTTCGAGTGATGGTCGGTGACTTCACCACGTACAATTCGAGTAGCTTTGAGGAGTTGCTTGTCTAAGTTTCTACGGTCTAAACGAGCCCGTTTTTCTTTGTATTGGTAAATGATCCGGAAATGATCCCGTTCTTCCACCACCATTTGGTTATCGGTTAATGGGCCTACCTGTTCTTGATAGGTAGCAATGGCATAAGGGATTTTGCTTAAGCGGGAGCCGACAATGTAGGTGTAACCAGCTCTCGTTAAGGCTTCAAGATTTTTTAGGCTCATCATGGCTGCATCGGCTACTACGGTGAGCTGAGGCATGTGATGGGTAGCTCTAAACGCCTCCAGCACAGGGACTATGGTTTTGGTTTCGGCCATAGTGCCAGTAAAACTGTGAAGACTTAAAGGGAAGCCGAGGTGATTGACTAAGAGTCCCACGACAATCTGTGGCTCTAACCGTCGTTCTTTGCTTAACCCGCTCCTGCGGAACTCATCTTCTTTTTGGGTTTCAAAGTAGAGCGTGGTGACGTCGTAAAGGAGCAGGCTTAAAGCGGTGGGAGCGACGTGGTCAAAACAGAAACGAGTAATCGTTGACCGGTAGTCTTTTTCGATCACTGTCCGCAAGCAGCGGTAGATTTGGTTTTTGTTGAGGTTAGTAACGCCTAAGTCCACTAGCACACGCAGACTATCCAGCTTCGAAGTAGGCTCGACTAGCCGAGCCACACACAAGCTGGCAAAGACCTCATCGTGTAAACCTTCAAACCCTAAGGCAGTATAGTGATGGCGTAACTCCCGTCATAAAAGCCGGGAAGAAGCTTCTTGAATTTGTACTTTTAGGGCTGGCACTACTTCCGGGAAGAGAGCAACTTGCCCGGGGTGTAATTTGGCTTGGCCTAACTGAATGAGAGCCATAAGTTCCGCTTCAGTATGGGCACTACCTAGATGATCAAGGTTGACGATGTCACCGCCCACTTTGGAAACAATTTGGACAGCAATTGCCCCACTGTTAGTTTTCACTTTCCGGATAAAAGCCATATCCGTATTGTAAAGGGATGACCTATCGAGTTACATCTTGATTAGTGTCCTAAGAAAACGCTCTTTACTCTGGAACAAAGTACCAAAAACTACGTTTTGAGAAAGTCAGGTAGTAGTAAGTTAAAGGCTTGGGGGAAAAACTAGCACAGGTAAACGACGGTATCGGTGTCCCCACTGTTTGGTCACGTCTTCCCAAACTTACACTTCAAAAAACAGAAAGTACCATCACTGGTTTCGTCAATATATTCTCAAAGGCAGAACCTACGAATCACTGTCGCAACAAAGCAAGGTTTCTAAAGCCACCCTGGAACGATACTTTCATCAGCAACTAAACTCACCACCACCACTCCAGAAACTACCTCTACCCACCAAGTTCGAGCAATACTTGATCTATGATGGCTTGTGGTTTGGGAAGACATTCTGTTTAATGGCCTACCGCATCTACGGAGAACCTTTTATCATCCATACCACCATCTACAAAACTGAAAGAGCCACGCAGATTGCAAGAGACCTCGCACACCTTCACTCCTTGGGCTATTGCATTGAGGGCATTGTGACTGATGGGGGTAGAGGTGTTACTAAGGCTCGGCAACTCACCTTTCCGTTTACTCCCCACCAAATCTGTCTAGCTCACGTACACCGACAAGCTACGCTGGGCTTAGGAAAACAACCCAAGGACTACCGACTCAAGCGCCTCAAACAGCTAGCTAACCACTTGTTTTTGATTGAGTCTCAAGAAGCCTTGCGTTGGTGGTTGGGAGAACTGAAAACGTGGACCCGGGTCAATCGTGACTACCTTGCTGAGAAAGGTCACGACGAATATGCGATGAAGTCTTGGTTCAAACACCCACAAGCCAGAAAAACCGTGAGAGTCCTGGCTCAAGCGGCTAGAACTTCTTTTACCTTTCTTGATTATCCACTCATGCCTAAAACTACCAATGGCATTGAGGGCATCTTTTCCAACACCAGAATTAAATGGCTGATTCACCGTGGTCTCAAACAGCAGCGCTGGCCGAACTTCCTGTTGTGGTTTGTCTACTTTCGCAATCAGCAACTGATGGCCGATAAGAACAAAACTAATGCCTAAATTACCAACACAAAATGAGTATTAAACCTGCCTTCTATAGATTCCCGATGCATCAAGTCTGACTCGATCCTCGGGTATGACAAGTGTGGAGCGTAATCCCTGTAGACACAAGGTGGTTGGGTAGCATTATTTATGTGGATAGGGAGGAGCACTAAACCATTCAGTTCTTAACCACAAAGCCTCTACTTGTTTCGGATCTATGCCCGTAATCCTGGCAACATCACTCTTGAATAAACCCACAGGAGCCTGTAGATGGCGACATAAAATCTGAGCCGGCAACTCAGATCCATCAGGCCGTTTGATGGAGTCCCTAACTCCAACAAGTACGGATTGTTGTCTTACTTCAGGAGGAGCTTCATCCATGGGAGTAAAGTCGTCTGTAATTGGTCCGATTAGCACCAATTCGGGTATGTGATAGAGGCTATACTTGCTTCTTAAATAATCGCTTGCCCCAATGACTACGTCGTCGTCAGCAGCCACTCTCTCAGGAAGTAGTGATAGAAGGACAAAATCACCATTCTGTATTTCCGTTGTTGTTGGTCTTTTTCTTACAGCATCAATCATAATAGCGCGTATTTTCTTCTTCTTCTTCTTTGTCAAGATTGGTACACTGTTCAAGTTTTTATGAATACACCTTTCCACATTGCCATAGACCCCAGCACCAAAAACTTGATTTTTCGCAGACTGCCTATTTGGCCGTTTCGAAAATCAGGTTTTGATGCGGGGCGAGAACAAGACTTTGTAAAATAACTTAATTAGCCTATGTCTCAAAAACAAATAGCTTTTCAGATTGCGATTGACGGGCCCGTTGGGGCGGGCAAAAGCACGGTAGCCAAACTTGTAGCTGACCGACTCGGCTTTCTGTTTATTGACACCGGGGCGATGTATCGAAGCGTGGCTTTGGGGATGTTGTGGCAAGCGTTGGAGATCCCCGAACGTCTGGCTCCCAGCGGTCACCAAGCAGTCGAGGCTAACAAAGCAGGCATGAAAAGCTTACCTGCTTTGTCAAGTGACGCGATAAAGGTCTGGAGCGATGAGGAATTGGTTTCAAGAACAGTGAGTGAGCTGGAGATTGAGTTGAAGAAACCTCGGCAAGAAGAACAAGATGGGCGGCAGGTGACGGTGGTGCTTAACGGCCAAGATGTTTCTTGGGACATACGCACTGATCTCATTGCTGAAGGAGCTTCACTTGTGAGTCAATATCCAGTTGTGAGGGAAATCTTGGTGCTTCAACAACAAGAAATAGCGGCTGACCACAATGTGGTTATGGAAGGCCGGGATATTGGGACCAGAGTTTTGCCTCAAGCCCAGCTGAAAATATACCTGGATGCTCGGGTGGAAGAGAGAATTAGACGTAAACAAGAGCAGTTAACACGCTTAGGCTCGAAGCAATCTAAGATTGAGGTTAAGGAAGCTTTGATAAAACGGGATGAGCGGGAGATGAATCGAGAGATTGACCCGTTGCGACCGGCTACCGACGCTTGGATATTTGATACGACTGGTTTGACGGTGACGCAAGTGGTCGATAGAATATGTCGGGAAATGGAGGAACGCAGGAAAAGCTTTTAGGTTTTAGTTATTAGCTTTTAGGCTCGCGAAGCTTATCAATAAAGTGTTGTTTGAATCGTTAATACTATGGTTATTAGTCAAAGAAATCCTTTTCAAATTGCCATTGATGGGCCGGTGGCGGCGGGCAAATCAACTACCGCTCGCTTACTGGCCGATAAACTGGGCTTTACCTACGTGGACACGGGGGCCATGTATCGGGCTGTGACGCTCATGGCTTTGGAGCAGGGAATTTCCCTGGACGATGAACCTGCCCTCACTACTCTAATTGAGGATCAGGAATTTGATGTTCGCTTGCCCGAACCTCACGAGCACGATGGGCGCTTGAGCACAGTGCTGGTGAATGGCAGGGATGTGTCGCTCGAGATTCGCCAGAAACACATTAACGAAAACGTGCATTTAGTGGCGTCTTTGCCTCAAGTTCGCTCGGCTCTGGTGCCCAAACAACAAGTGATTGCCGCGACTCGCGATGTGGTCATGGAGGGTCGGGATATTACCTATGTGGTCTTGCCCGAGGCTCAACTCAAAATCTTTTTAGACGCGCAAGAGTTAGTGCGGATCAAGCGCTATCATGGGCTGCTTTTAACCAAAAACCCTCAGATCACTGAAGCGGAAGCCGGTCGATTGTTACGCGAGCGCGATGAACTGGACCGCAACCGTGCCGCCAGCCCCTTAAAAATTGTGCCCGGCGTGTGGCATTTTGACTCGAGTGGCAAAACGATTAAGCAGGTGGTTGCGGAAATAATTGCTCACGTTGACTCCATGAGGCGGGCATGAAACCAAACGACCAAAAACTTAAAAAGAAAAAAAATCTCAGCAAAAAGGCTGGGCGGGCCAAAAAAGCAGCCAAAAAGGAAGCAAGGGGAAAGGGTTGGCATCCTTTGGTGCTGCTTGTTGCGAGCCTGTTAGCGGGTGCATGGATGCTATTTGGATAAAGCACGGTTGGCTCTAAAGGGCGGTAGCGACCCGTGTTTGTGTGTCGTCTTGGTTGCGAGCCTCAAGCAAGGAGGGGTTGCAGGGTTTTTGCGGTTCAAAGCCTTTCATAAAGTATTCTTCTCGCGGGTTTTTGCAGGCCGTGCAGCTGCCGCTGGCAGAAAGCGGACACACGGCTATTTTAATGAGATTAGTGGGCGCCTTAAACGTACTGGGCGCTTGATCGGCCAACAGTGACTCCATAATGTCGTGCCAGATAGCCGAGGCGCCAGTAATTCCCGATGCAATCCGGCTCATGGGGGCATTATTATTGTTGCCCACCCAAGCAGCCACGAGATACTCGCTAGTATAGCCAAAGGTCCAATTATCGCGCAAATTATTAGTGGTGCCGGTTTTGACCGCTACTTGGTGGCCAGGGATAGTAAGGACAGAATTGCGGCCAAACGCACTGGAGCGCGCCATGTTGTCGGAGAGAATATCACTAATCATAAAGGCGACCGCCGGATTAACCACTAAACGTTTGGGGCAAGCATCAGCCCCTGATTGATTAAGGGGCAAACAGGGGTTGGTGGGGGTGGTGCTCCCTTGCCTATCGGTAATGCGCATCAGGGGATTGAGATCAACCCGAAAGCCGCCATTGGCAAAGGCGCCATAGGCTACTGCCATATCCACCATCTTGACCTCACCCGCACCTAAGGCCAGGGATAAGCCAAAGCGTGACGAGTCATTCCAGGTAGTGATCCCCATATCCCGGGCTTTGTTGATCAAGGTGGAAACCCCCAGTTGATCCAGTGTCTTGACGGCAGGCACGTTATAGGAATTGGCCAGAGCGTTGCGCAAGGTGACTTTGCCGTGGAATGTGCCGTCGTAGTTGACTGGCTTGTAATCTTTGCTGCCGGGAATCCGATAGGTTACGGGGGTGTCTTCAATGATGGTGGCGGGGGTGAGGCCGCGCTCTAACGCAGCGGCATAGGTCAAGGGTTTTATGGATGAGCCTGGTTGGCGGGGCCGCAAGGTCACATTCACTTGCCCGTCATTACTAACGTCAAAATAATTCCCCGAGCCCACCATTGCCATGACTTCCCCGGTTTGAGGTTTTGTGATCAGCACGGCTGCATTACTCACTCCTAAAGAGATGAGGTTTTGTAGATGCTTGTCGACTACCGTTTGAGCTAGCTCTTGCAGATTGCGGTCCAGAGAGGTAGTCACGCTTAGGCCCGCCCGCTCAATGTTGCTGTCGCTATACGCTTGTTCCAACTCTGATTTGGCATACATGACAAAGTGGGGTGCTTCGATATCATTGGTGGGCGTGGCAAACACCAAAGGTTCTTTTAAGGCTGCCTGCGCTTGAGACAAAGAAATATAGCCATCCTCGACCATGCGCTTCAAGACATGGGTTTGGCGCTCAAGCGCTTTTTCGGGATGAGCGCCATAGGGTGAGTAGGTGGAGGGGGCAATGGGCAATCCAGCTAAAAGCGCGGCTTGGGCTAGGGTTAGGTGGGTCATGGGTTTGTTGAAGTAGTATTGCGCCGCTTCCTCGATGCCGTAGGTAGGGCCGCCATAGCCCACTTCATTGAAATACATTTCTAAAATCTCATCTTTGGTGTAGTAGGTTTCCACCATGAGCGCCAGGACTGCCTCTTTGAGTTTTCGCTCCAGTGTTTTGTCCTTGGTGAGGAGGGCGTTTTTGATGAGCTGTTGGGTAATGGTTGAGCCACCGGGAGTTTCACTGGATTGCAAATTAATTCGCAATGCTCTGAAAATTCCTTTTAACGAAAGTCCGGCATGGGTATAGAAATGCCGGTCTTCCACGGCTAAAGTGGCGTGCACCAAATAGGGGGGGATGTGGTTCAAGGTCACAGGAGTGCGGTTTTCCTGATCATAGATTTTGTAGAGGAGTTGACCATGGCGATCAAGGATTTTGGTAGTAGCGGCCACTTGCCGTGAGGTGAGGGTACGAGGGTGGGGCAACCCTTTGAACACGCGGGTATAGAGTTGTGCAGTAGCCACCCCCATGGTTAACACGCAGGCGGTGACTCCGGCTGCTGCCAGCAACACTCGCCAGCGAAGATGTAGTGGCGATGCCTGGGCTGTCCCAGGGGCTAAGCGAGTGGCATTTCTGTGTGAGGTTTTGGGTTTGGCGCGCGCCACCACGGGCTTGAGTTTTTTATGCAGGGTGCCACCCAGGTGTGTTGTGTCTTTTTGCGCGGCGCTTGTGACAAGCCTGGCTTTATTGGTTTGCCGGATAAGCACCAAGTACCAGCCAAACAAAAGGAGCAAACTCAAC
>CAZVUJ010000015.1:0-10063 GCA_964630135.1 uncultured Pseudomonadales bacterium
TTCTGCAACAATGGAGCTATGTGTCAAGCACTTTTGCGAGTAGTTTTTGGGTTTGGATTGCTCTTAGCCATGAGCCTTACACACTCCAGTCAACTTCTCGCTCAAACCCCTCCAGAGAGTACCGCTGCAGCAACACCTGCTACACCCTCAGGCACACTTTCACCTACCCCTCCACCACCCCCAGATGGCATGGCCTTTACCCTGTCGCCCTCAGTGCTTAACTTAAAAGTCAAGCCAGGCCAACCCACCACCTTCCCATTGAGAATCCGCAATAACGGTGCCAGCGCCGAAGCTTTAGAGATCGCTCTCAATAAATTAGCTCCCAACGTCACCGGCGAGCGGCCGGAATTCAGCGAGTTTGGTTCAGAAGACCCTTTCCCTTCCTGGCTCACTTTTTCGCCGCAGCAGTTTACGGTTGAACCCGGAGCTTGGCAGCAAGTTGAAGGCACCATCTCACCGCCCGCAAACGCCCTGCTTGGCTATTACGCCGGCATTGTGTTTAGGCGCCAAGTGAATGCCCCACCCACTGAGGGTGAAGCCGAAATCACCGGGGCGCCAGCCGTGATTGCCCTGTTTGAAGTCGAATCCTCAGCCGCTTTTCCCCAATTGCAACTCGTGAGGTTTACCGGTCCACGTTGGGTTGAATATTTGCCCACAACCTTCCAGGTGGAAGTCATCAACTCGGGCAACATCCACCTGCAACCCTTTGGCAATATCTTTATTGATCAAGGGAATGTTAAAGACCTAGGCATTCTGACCGTCAATGACACTGCCGGCTTTGTCTTGCCTGGTGGCCGGCGGGTGTTTGAGAGTGCCTGGACCGAAGGTTTTCCGCTGCTCGAAACCGTGCGCAACGAAGACGGCAGCGAAACCAAAAAAGTTAACTGGGATTTTACTAAGCTCAATTGGCTGCGCATGGGCAAATACACGGCCACAATGCTTTTGGCCTACAACGATGGCGTGCGGGATGTGCCCCTGGAAGCCAGCATGACGTTTTGGGTGATTCCCTGGAAGCTCATGCTGGGGGTTGTAGCAGTGGCACTTGTCCTGAGTTTGGGGATATATAGCCTTACCAAACCCGTTTTGAAGGCATTTAAGCGGCAACAGCCCCGTAACACTGAGCCTGAAGCCGACGAATAAGTACTTTTTGAATCACCTAATCGGACAACCCCGCGTTTGTTTACATCAGCCTTCATGTAGAGACGTGGCACTGCCACGTCTTGTTTTTTACGTCTTGTTGTTATTGAGACGTGGCACTGCCACGTCTCTACGTCAAGGTGATCAAGGCAATATGCCTATCTTTGCTTCTGCTCGATTTTTCGCTGGGGGGTGCCTTGCTTCGTCCCTGACTCTTTGCCACAATGGAGAGATATGCCTGTCCTCGCCCTGTTTATCGCGCTGCTTTCACTCCTCATGCCCCTGCCTGCCCTGGCTCAGGGAGAGCTGTCGCTGTCCCCAGCCATTCACCATGTCACGCTGGAACAACGCCAACAACCGGCCTCCTACACCGTTTTCGTGACCAGCAACCTCCCCCGCCCTGAACAGGTGACCTTTAGGGTCTTGCCCGTTTCGGGTGTGGATGCTTTGGGCAAACCGATCATCGACCACTCAGCCGCGGCCAGCGAGGTTATCAGCCAACAGGTGATGTTGAACCCGCCCCAAACAACCCTACTGCCTCAAGAAACTGTCGAGATTGAGGTGATCGTTCACAGCCAATTTTTGCCTCCAGGCGGAACCTATGCCCTGATCACGGCTGCTCTTGAAGGGACTGATAATAATGACACGGGGACGCAGGCTAGTGTGGTACCAGTCATTGCCAGTTTTTTGGCTATTCGTAATCCCAACGGAGAAGAACGACGCTTGAGCATTGGTGGTCTTGCCTGGCCAAAAATTCCCCTGACCACCAATCTTCACCCTCAAATCGAAGTGAGTCTGGAAAACCAGGGCAACGTCCACGTTGAACCTCATGGACTGGTGGAATTGACTGACACGTTCAACCGCCTGGTATCCCGAGGGCAACTCAATGAAAATGCCCACCTAGTGCTGCCCTCCCAAGAAAAAGTCTTAGGGGTGTCACTGCAATCCCTGCGCCCGAACTTTCCCCTGGGGCTCTATGTGCTGAAAGCTTCCGGGGCTGACGAACTGGGTCAAACCCCGTTTATAAGTACGAGGCGATTTGTGTATATCTCCCCTTGGATTGTTGGGCTCCTGGTGCTTGTTTGCCTTATAGTTTGGATTAACTATCGCTCTCCTGACTTGAAAAGGTTCAAGCGGCGCACCTCACGCAAGGCCAAAGACAATGCCACTCGCACCAGTGTCGCCGACCTACTCGATATCCTGGAGCCGAAATAGTCACCAAAAAGTGGAAGGCTTTTTTCCATGGCAAACTCCGATATAGTGACCAACACCAGCCCTTTTGGTAGCCGGCAGGTGGTCGATAAACAAGATCCTCACTCAACTCCAAATCTGGTAGAAAAACCACCCGAACCGCATTCAGCGCTAAAAAAACAGCTAAACAAAGCGAAGCGCCTTTTAGTTATCTTAGTAGTAGGTGCTGGGGGTATTTTGCTCGGGCTGGTTGGCTGGCAGGCATTAGCGCCGATGTTCACCGCAAACCCTGTGAGCCAATCATCACCAGCGACACCAAGCATGCCTGACGGGCAAACTGCCGCCTCACCAAGTCTTTTCGAGAACCCGCTTGAAGGCACACGTCATTTCCTGGCCATTGGTTTGGTGGCGCTCTTGTTTGTTTTTGGTTTTTCTTTCCTGACCATCGCCATCAAGAAAGGCCTGGAAGCTATCGGCCGTAACCCTTTAGCCGCCCGCCATGTCAAACAAGGACTGATATTGACTTCCCTGGTAGCAGTGGTGGTGGTGGGAGCAGGCCTCACGATTGCCTATCTGCTTTTTTATGGCAATCCGCCGTCAACTCACTCGAGAATTGTCGTGCCCACCCCTGCCCCCAGCTTGCCTGAAGGCACTGAAACGACCGTTTTCACCACTAATTGTTTAACCGTTTCGGTTCCGTTTCAAACAGCTTATCCCAAACTTGCCCTCAAGGATGACCGCTGCACCCTGCACTTCAGTGTTACCAAGCCGCCCGGCAGTTTTACGCTCACCTATCGCTCCAAACCCGAACACCCCTTTGACCAAGACCCCAGCGTAACCATGCGCCGGGTGTACCTGGACAAATATACTGAGTTTGCTCTGACACATCCTCGGTTTCCTCAAATTTTAGCCTTTAAGACCGACACCGAACAAACCTATTTTTTGCGCGACCCGGACAACCATCATTTCGAGCTTTCCTTCCATAGCTTTCAAGCCGGGTATGAAGCAACTATCACCCCGGAAATAATCTATGTTCTCCTGGACTCTATTAAGCTGCCTCAAGTGCCGCGCGAGGACACCTTGAGCGTCAATGGCTCACTCGATCCATAAGCTTTTTCCTGAAAAGATGCTTTCGGACTTCATTCACTTTCAGGACATACGCACTTTGCTCGAGTGTCATTTTGGATCAGCCCGCTGGCGGAGATAGAACCTGTCCTGAACTTGATTCAGGAATCCCGTCGCAACTATGTGTTAGATTGCGTAACTCCTGACACTCTCTTTAGTATTCTTCGAGTGAAGCCAAGCTCGTCTTGGTGAAGCGAGAAGTCACTCTACCCTGACCCGCCTACAGATGTCACTTTCACAATATTGATAACCTTCACGTAGAGACGTGGCACTGCCACGTCTCACCAACAACAAGACGTAGCGGTGCTACGTCTCTACCCAAAGGCTGGTGCCTGAGCAAGCGCCGATCATTGTTCCTTTAGCTTTCAGCCAGGCTCAGGATGACTACGCAATAAGAAGTGCGGGTGGGTCAGGTCACTCTACCCACCTGATCTAGAGTCCTCTCCTGCCTTTGTCAGGGTCGAATAGCTATACCCATTTTTGCGTTATTTCTAGATGCAATTAGATGTATAGAGGCACTAATCGAACACCAAAAAACCTCTAATTGAGCCAATTCCTCCTTGATCTTGAGCTGGCTTTTTTCCATAATGAACTAGTCTAGGTGCTTTTGCGCCTGTTTTGCTGATGACAAAATGTCGGCAATAGACAGAATTTAGTATCTAAAAAATCAAACTATGACTCACTTCAATTCCTTCACTCCCGCTGCACACGCGGCACTGCGTGAGCGCATCGCTGCTGCTCATAAAACCATTACTCGTGCATTGCAACATGGTGTCACCATTACTTGTCATATGCTGATCTATCACCGCAACATAAATAACCCACCCCAACCTTGCTGCCCAAGCTTACCTTTTCCGAGAGGGCAAATTAATTATTACCGAGTAAGGATGACGTAAGAAAGTTTACCTGCCCCTATGTCACTATTGAAAAAAAATCAGCAACTTCATACATCACTAGCTTTGTTCATGTTGTTTGTGGCACCGGTGTCCAGCACCAACTACAAACTGGATGACTACAGCTTTGGCGGTGGTGGCACCGACCGCACCAGCTCTTCTAACTACTCAGTTGAAGCCATCAACAAAGACACAGCCGAAAACCAGCTCAAAAGTGCCAACTATCAATTGGGGCCCGAATTGCTGTTTGCTCAAATGGCTAATGTGCCCACAGCTACTTTGTCCAACGACGCCGATTGGTATAACAAACTGAAACTAGTGATTAGCCCTGCCGGCAATCCGACTGACACGAAATTTGCGGTCGCTATTTCCACCGACAATTTTGCTACGACCCACTACGTACAAGCTAATTTTACCGTTGGGCCAACCCTGGGTTTAGAAGATTGGCAGACCTACACCGATTGGGGTGGCGCCACGGGCATTACCATTGTCGGCCTGCAAGCCGACACCACCTATTACGTCAAAGTTAAATCCGAGCAAGGCGACTTCACCGAAGGCCCTTGGGGGCCGGTGGCGAGTGCGAGCACTAATCCACCCAATATTTCCTTTGATATTGACGTTTCGGCCATCAATGAGGAGACATCGGCACCCTATTCAGTGGCGTTAGGAGAACTTGGACCCGGAATCGTGACCACAGGCAACGACTACATCTGGTTGGATCTGGCTACCAACGCCGAGGGCGGCGCCAATATCCTGGTTAAGGGCGACAATGCCGGCTTAGCTAGCGCTCATGCCAATCACACCCTCCCCTCGGTTTCAGCCAACCTGGCTGTCGCTAGTGAAGGCTTTGGCTTGAAGGTGGCTAGTGTCACCCAAAGCTCCGGTGGCCCTTTCACCGCTGATGCACCCTATAACGGTAGCAATGATGTGGTGGGGGCTGTCAGCACTTCCTATGGATCTTTGCTATCGGCAATTGGGGCTCCAATCGTCGGCGGACGAGCCAGTGTCCAAACCAAAGCTATCATCAATGCCATAACCCCTGCTGCTAATGATTATCAAGAAATAGTAACCCTTATTGCGGTCGCCACGTTTTAAATCAGATCAAAGATGAAAGATATACGATGAAAAATCAGCAACAAACACGAGGAAAGATTTTTGTTCTTAGATTAGGACTTACGCACTGTACTTGTCATTCTCGAGGAGGCAGCGAAGCCGAGTTAGACTCGGCAAAGCGTGCCTGCATCGGGAATCTATATACCTTAAGCCTGGATTCCCGCTTAAAGCGGGAATGACACTGCGTAACTCCTGCTTAGATGTTTGATCTAAAGAGAGAAAACTTATGAAAAGCATGTCCAGTAACCATACTAATAACCAACATGGTCCTATTAAATACCTTAGAAATCGTCCATGAGTCATAGAAATCACTCTTACCAGAGATTCAAACGCAAAGATCTAAGATCAAAAATCAAAGATCTTGGTGCCATTTTGCTAGGTCTAGCACTTATATATTGTATGAGCATGTCAGTCAGAACACTCCCCGCACGCGCTGCTGCCGGCATCAATCAGTTCATCACCTTCCAGGGGAAAGTCGTCAACGCTAACGGCACCAACGTGGCTGACGGCACCTATGACTTTGTTTTCAAACTCTATGACACCGACACATCTGCCCCTACCACCCTATTTACCGAGAATTGGACGGCCGCAGCCTTGTTTTCCTCCACTATGACCGCTGCTCCTGGCAGTAGTGGCGAAAGTCTGACCTATGCCTCGGACACTAATGAAAACTCTATCAAAATCGGTCAAATCCTCTGGAACACCACAAAAGTTGAGCCCGTAACCGTTATCGGCGTCAATACTGTGGCCAATACCATCACTCTTTCGCCCACCCGACAGGCCTGGGCTAACGGCGATACCATTACTAACAAAATCTATGTCAAAGATGGTGTCTTTAAGGTGGCGCTCAACTCACTTAATCAATCTTGGGGATCGGTCAATTTCAATGACGACTCGATCTTTATGGGGATAAATTTTAATGCTGATGGCGAAATGAAGCCGCGGGTGCGCTTAACTTCTTCAACTTATGCCTTTAATGCCGACAAACTCGATGGACTGGATTCAGGGAGTCTGCTTCGTTCAGACGCTTCGGATAACTACACTTCGGGAACTTTGACTTTTGACGCCGCCACTGAGCTCGACCTAGCTGCTTCCTCTCTATTAGATGTCAATGGCAATATCACTATCGCCGACACTTCGATCGTGTTGGATGCCGCGAGTGCACAAACTTTGTATACAACCGGCGGCGACTTGCAATTTGGGGCTGACAACGACGCTACCAACCTCCTCACCCTTTCTTCTAATGCTACCGATCTGACCCTGGCTACTACCGATGGGGCGAACCTTACTATAGATAGTGCCGGAACACTCACCGTCGCTGATGCTACGAGCTTTAGCGGCCGAGTCGACACGGCAGCCCACACCAATAATGTTGGCTTAAACCTGCCCACCAATGCCGGAGCTCCCTCCGGTGTTACCGGTACGGCTGAGGGCGACATCGTCTGGGATGCAACCAACAACTCTCTCTATATCTATGATGGTGGCTCATTCACCGCTATTGGTGGAGGTGGCTATTCTGGCTGGACGATTGATGGCGACGATGGCGATACGGAAAGCATCGCATCGGGCAATACGTTGTTACTCGCCGGTGGTGCGAATGGGATTGACTCGGATGTGAGTGCGACCGACACGATTACCCTGAATCTTGATACTACCGAAATCGGGACAACCACCTTTGGTTCTGGTTCTGGGTTTAACTGGACGATGAATGCAGGCAGCAACGACCCTCTACTCTCCTTTGGCGATGGCACGGTCGGAATCACCGCTACCACCACGACCATAACAGGCAATCTTTCCGTGGCTTCTGGCAGCGTCACCACCAATAACCTCTATCTGCGCGACACAAACCAATCTCACACCCTGGAATTAGTCTGGAATGAGAACGAAGCTAGCGCTAACCGGACACTTAACCTTGCTGTCAATGGAGGCAATCGGAGTGTAAGTCTGTCCGGAGATTTAACTGTTTCCGGGAATAGCATCATCAACCAGAACGTATCCACCACGGGAGCTCCTACTTTTGCCACGGTCGATACCGGACAGGGTGCGAATGAACTCTACGACATGAATCAGAATGTCCAAACCACTGATTCCCCTACCTTTGTCGGGTTAACCTTAACCGGTGACTTGGCAGTCAATGGCGATGATATTACCTCGGATGGAGTGTTAACCATTACGCCAACGGGTGACTTGCGCTTAGCTGCTGATGGAGAAACCCAAGACTTTTTGACTCTCTCCTCAGATGGAACTGACCTAACTCTTGCCACTACTGATAGCGCGAACCTAACTATTGATACGGCCGGAACTATAACCATTGCGGATGCCACGTCCTTATTAGGTCGAGTGGATACGGCTGCTCATGCCAACAATGTAGGCCTCAATCTGCCTACCAATGCTGGTGCTCCGGCAGGGGTTACCGGTACGGCTGAAGGCGATATTGTCTGGGATAGTACTAACAATGCTTTGTATGTCTATGACGGTGCTGGTCCTGGGTTTGTACAAGTGGGTGGCGGTGCCTACTCTGGGTGGAGTGTGGCCGATGATGATACCGATACCTACAGTATTGCTAGTGGCGGCACCTTGCGCTTCACCAGTACTGATGGCAATATCCTAACCAACCTGACGAATGGTGATGACGCGGATGAGAATCTGGATTTAACGGTCAGACTCTTAGGTGATGCCGTGGCTGGATCAGGCTTAACTGGTGGCGCTGACAATGTGTTAGTGGGAGCAGATAGTGATACTACCTTTACGGTGGGTGCCGGTAACGGCATTACCGTTAATGCGGATGATGTCGCCGTCAACTTGGGCTATGCTTTTGCCTGGACGGGCTTACAAAGCTGGACGAATACGATAACCGCCACCGGTGCTCAAGCCGACTTTAATGTGACCTTAGGTGATGACACTGATGTCGATACCGTCTCAGCAGTGAACGTGGATGTAACGAGTAGTGCGACCGGCGATGCCGATGTTCTGTATGGCTTGAATCTGGGGAATGTGACGAGCGCTGATGGTACCGTCGTTGAATCAGCTCTACGCTTTGGTTCAGGCTGGGATAACGTCATTGATAACAATGGAACACTCTTAACGGCAGCGGAGTTGAATCGCTTGGATGGTAAGGATGCTGCTCTGGTTGATACCAATGATGCGGTCGCGACGGCTATCACGGGTACTGGTGCCTTGGATGCTGGTTCGATTACGGCTAACTTTGGTTCTATCAATGTCGGCACTGATGCCATTACGACCACTGGTACCGTCACTGCCGGTACCTTGAGCGTTAACAGTGAATCCTTTAATGACCTTACCGGCAATGGGTTACAACTGGCTAGTAGTGCCCTGGCTCTCGGGCCCTTAACCGCTAACTGGTCGCAGACAGGTGCGTTTGATGTGATCCTCGCTAATGCCAGCAGCGAACTCCAGATCTTAGAGAGTGCGGGAGCCACCTACTACGCTACTCTAGATGCAGGAGATTTAGGAGCCAATGAAACCGTGACCATCACCGGCTCACTGGACATTGAAGCGGATAGCGCCATCAACCAAGATGTCACCAGTGATGCAACTGTGACCTTTACCACCGTCAATACCGGACAGGGTGCGAATGAACTCTACGACATGAATCAGAATGTCCAAACCACTGATTCCCCTACCTTTGTCGGGTTAACCTTAACTGGCGACCTGGCAGTCAATGGCGATGATATTAGTAGTGATGCGGATTTAACTGTAACTGCGGCAGGCGGAAATATTCTTTCCTCCAATGTGCTTAATATCGGCTCAACTGAACAGGCATACAACTATTTTTCTAACGGCGCTTTTTCCAGTGTAGACATAGCCGATGGAGCCGGTGATCTTTTTATCGAAGATGTATTGGAAGTAAATGGTAGTAGTAGGTTCGATGGCGCTATATCGATTCAAAACGGCGCAACCATGACGACTGGCTCGAGCAATCGTTTCCAAATCAACGCCAATAATTATAGTAGTACTAATGCTGTGCTGAGTTTTGATTTGTTTGATGGAACCTCAAGCAACACTAATCTTACCGGATTCTCTATGCCCTTCACCAACGACGACGACTCTAATATTGAAACTCACAAATTAATTAATTTATCCATTGATAATGATGGCACTTCAGCCGATGATACGGTGTCTGCCATAAACATCAGCAATTCATCGTCCTCTACGGCAACTGTTGACGCCGGTCTTTTCATCGATAACGCCAACGCCACTATAGCTATTGCCGACGCAATTTTAATTGAATCCTCAGGTGGAGGTGCGATTACCCGAGGACTTAACCTCAATGATGCTGATATTGTGACCGATATTGTGCTCCAGAATGACGAAACCATTGATAACAATACCGATGGCACGATCACACTGACGGCGCCAACGACCACGTTATCAGGAGATTTAACCCTCACTGGCGGCGAGGCTGTGTTCACTCCTATTGCTTCAGGGGCGACTACTGAAGGCAATGTCTACTATGATACCGATGATGATAACCTCTATGTTTACACTACCGCCGGCTGGGTGGATCTGACCATGCAGGGTGGCTCGTCGTATACCGCTGGTGATGATCTGGATTTGACCGGCAATGACTTTGATATCGAATC
>CAZVUJ010000016.1:0-10057 GCA_964630135.1 uncultured Pseudomonadales bacterium
TGCGCTTTACCGCATTACTCAAAAACCTGGTGAAGAATTGGGATTTGATGTACTAGTGTCTTTAAGTGACCAAGCCAAGCATATCGAGATTGACTCAACGGGCACCGTGGCGATTGTGGTGGGACAGGATGATACGTTAAGAGTATTGAACCTCAGGACTGGCCAGTGGTTATTTAGTAATAACACTACTGATTTTATTGAGCTATTGATTCATGACAACAAACTCTTAGTAGGTGGAGCAAGCCAAAAATGGGGTAGGCAAATATTAGTTGATTTGGCCGATGGCTCTGAGTCATCCGAGCCATTAACTACGCCGTTATTAGCTTTGCTAGCTAAACCACATCCCCAGTACTCTTTCGATAGTTGCAGTATTAGAGGAAGATCAGACACATACGTCACATATAAATATAGTCATACTCTACCGGCTAACGTAAAAGCTGATAGAGCGTCAATCCTGGAAGAAAATATTCTAGTTGGAACAACCAACGGTACATGGTGGGTGAGAGATGTTTCAGCCACACCCGAGAAAAATTGGCGGGTATTAGCTGATAAACCTAAAACAATTGGTGACAGACTCGTTTATTTCCAGCGGGAAGATGGAGTGTGGGTGGTGCTGCATCGAAATAGTGCATCTGGTTCTTGGGAAAGTTACGAGTTTAAGAACTTGGCACTAGATAATGAACGAGTCTTAGGAGTTAAACCAGATGGTTCAATGATGCTCTTAAATTCAGAAGGAAAAGTGTATGAAAATGTGGAACGAGTCTTGCCTGCGGGGTTTGTGCCTTATGAAATAGTGGATGGATACTTAGTTTCACTAAGTGACAGCGGAGAAAGTGATTGGCGAAAAATGACTGATGTGCAGTTTGCCATGAGCAATCTGACTTTTGGTGCTGGAGCATCAACTACATCGACAATAATTGACAGTGAGCGTTTAGAGGCTTGGCAAGAGCAAGTTCAAAGTCGCTACGAGCAGGATGTAGCTTTGGCCCAGAGCGCCTATCAACCCTTCATAGCATTGATTCCTGAACAGTACCGAGCGGATGTGGGGGACGGGTTACGCTCCAGCATTCAGGCTTTGTTTGAGCATCAAGAACAGGAACTAAACCGCCGCTTTATGACAGGTCAAGCAATTGAGGCTGGTCAATTGCCTATTCCTAAGTTTGCACGTCGACTGGTTCAGATACAGGTGTGGCTCGAGCAAACTCTAACGCAAGAGAGGTGGGACGAGATTGAACAATTAGACTACCTATCTAGAAAAGCTTTTGTGCGAGATCTATTTAGCAGAGCCTTCAGTCTGGCTCAATCTGAGATTGAGCTTACTAACTTGGATAGTCGGGAGTTGGTGGAAGTATTGGCTGCTGGTTGGATCCCGTCTTCTCAGGCAGAGTGGAATGATTTTCGCCAAGTGCGAAGGTTTGTAGCTGGTATGGCTGGAAATGGCATGACTCTCAGTGAACGGTATAAGATCTTGGCTTTCTTGGGTTATGCAGCTAACCAAAACCCAGATCGATGGCGGGTCGTTGTGGGTCAATTGAATCGTCTATGGGGAATAACTGCTACCGATAACCTCTTGCAAAGAATGAGTCAGGCTTTTCAGAGTAAAGAGGTCACCTTGGATCTTCTCAAAGGTTTTACCAGAGATCCTAAAGTTTATTACCATCGGTTAGGTACTGCCCAAACCATGGCGGTGTTTTTGACCGAAGACGTTGAGCCGGAAAGAAAACTAACCGCTGCCGAAGTGGCTGAACGGGAGTATACGGGTGAGCAAGTCCTAGATAGAGGTGTTTATCCGGATGGTATATCGTTTGGCCACATCGAACTACTGGAGGCAACTCTGGGTAACAAGGGGGAGCGGGCAATTATGGATGTGGATGAGTTTATTCTAGCGGTGCGAGAAGGCAGAGTGCCTCAGACTAATAGCCCACAGCTAGAGGACAAGTTTAACAAATTGGTTAATTTACAAGCAGAATCAGGAGCGGTGGCCAGAGAGATTGGTCAGAACACCAACGATGCCTTGAACAACGCTAAGCAGGAAGGTGAACTCGAAATTGAATTCTATACTCGCCCCACTGCTGATGGAGGAGAAGAGCAGGTGCGCGAGTTTCGAGAAGTTAATGGTGTTGGTCCAGAGAAGATCATGGCTTTGCTTGAAGAAAAATCGACCAAAGAAATGGCCGAGCAACTTATGCAAACGGGCAACTTTGGTGTGGGCAAAATGTTGAACTACAAAGGCAATGACAGAGTTGAGCTGATTGTCAAAGATCGCCAAGACCGAGCCTATCAATTTGATATTGAGGTTACTACGAATAGCAATGGTGATGTGACTAAGATGCGGATTGTAGGCGTCAAGGTTATTACAGATACACGTTTGCCTCGAGGAGTTATATGGAGACAGATTATTAGTACTGACAGAGTTATTCCGGCCCTGGATGTGTTGGATACTAAGCGAGCCGTCAAAACCTACTTAGGCTTAGCCCAGAATCAGTACTTCAAGGTTGTCTTAATAAACTCTCAAGGCCAGCGAGAGCTGCTCGAGGTTGAGGCAGAAGTAGTAGCAGAAGCTGATTTCGTTGTCGTGCCCAAGAGTAAAACTCTAGAGCAAAATCTCGGCAAAGCCAGAATCTGGCAAACCAAAGATATGCCGAGCCAAATTGTAGACCGGGCTGGTTTGCGCGTTCGTTCGTATGACAGCAACAGTCCGTATCTTCAATTAGTGCCAGAAGAATTGCGTCATTATTTCTTTGATCTGGGCTTGAACCTTCAGATTCCGCTCAAATTAATCGAATCGCGTGATGCCTTTGAAGAAGAGGGGTACTACCTAGCTGATATTCAACGCTTTGTGGCGATTGCTTTTTACCAGGCTTTAGCAGTGAAGGTATTGAAAGGAGAACTGACCCCCGAAGGCTATGAACATGATTGGTTGAACACTATTAAAGCTGTGGATGATATTACTGGCAAGGACAGACACCTGCAGTGGATAGCAGATGTGGTTAATGAAAAAAGTCAAGGAATAGAATCTTGGCGTGAAGCCGCCATTAAAGCCCTTGGAAACCAAAAAGTCAGAGCTTTAGAAAGAGAGTATGGATCGGTTGATGCATGGATGGAATCGGTTCTTAGGAGTTTAACGGCTGAACATACGAGCGGAATTCGGGATTACATTAAAATGATGGTGTTGCTAAAGGTAAAGCGAACAGCAGTCTATGCATCAGGTGAGGGTGAGACTAGTTTGATGCTGGAGCGGTTAGCCAGACTTAGTCAAGCTAGCCCAATTGATGCAGCTCAGCAAGCAATAGTGATGTCAACAAATATTCGAATGCTCAGCAATGTTGTGTTATTTGTGCCGGCAGTTATTCTCGGAGTTTGGAATGCAAGAAAGCTTATTAAGGATACTTTACAGGCTCAATTAGAGAGTAAAAGATCCAGGGCAGATGAGTTCTCTCAAGAAGTGAACCAAGCAAGTCGACTAGCCGACGCTCAAAGAAACATGCATAACGTTGAGAAATACATTATTGGTGATGGTACGCCACAAACTCCCGAGCAAGCACGGTTTGCAGCCAAGATGCTAGAAATACATGCGCCATTAGGGGTGGAGCAAATACTATTTATAGATGGCGGCGGTTTTGCTAATTCATTCCAAGAATACAAAGGCAAAAGAACAGCCTTTTATGCTATTAGCGGAGTAGAGAAACTAGGAAAGGTTGATTCAGAGCATGGTCATGTCGATGCCGGAACTGACTTGGGTCGCCATGAGAACACCCATTTAGCAGAACACATAGATGATGCTCGCAGAACGGGAACTAATTTAGCAACTATGTGGCGAGATGGATATGTGCCGCACGCTCTAGGAGATAGAGAGGCAACGCATACGAGTCATGGTGGCAGGTTTGACAAATTCATGCGGTATTCAGCGCTGGTGCATATGAACCATTTTGCAGGCTATCCGGAGTTATCTTCCGAGGAAGAGCAATTGGTATCGCTCGGCGGCTTTGGAGGGTCTTTGCTAGCTCTAGCTGCTAACCCAGTAGCCGGGCTTTCCACTGCTGCTGCCCTCGCGATTGCGACACTTGGCTTTCACAAGGGCTTGGTGCCCTATGTTGCCCGCAGATTTCCCGCTTCACCGCTCACGCAGAAAATGCTCGAGGCAGATGCTTGGTTAGTGGATACCTATAATCTTAATCTAAAAAAGCTACAGGATTTCTGGAACACGTGGTTCAAGCCTGCCACGATTCCTTTCGGGGAGCAGCTGCGCTACGTGCTCGCAAGTGGCAGTGATAAGGCCACCACATTCAATCTCTTAGCCCGGCCGGGAGGGGAGCGGCTGGCTCTTTTAGTGAACCTGATCAAAGAAATTGAGGCGGAGAGTAGTCCAGAAAAAAGAGCAGCGTTGCGCGCGTTTCTCACCAACCTGCCACAGGCTGAATACGAAGCTACCCTCGAAACGATTGCTGTGCATTTGCGAAGAACGAATCATGCAGCAGCCAAAACAGCTTTGCTTACCTATCTCGCCACTCCATGGCCGCTGGTATTTGCGGAAGCTGACCGGCAACAAGCTGCACGTATGTTACCGCTTACCGGTCGGGATTTTGACCAGGTTGCCCTCGACTACGTGGGTGTGAACACCTGGAGCAATCGGATAAGACTGGCCGCGGCACGGGCTTTACACCGACTGCTCCCTGAAATTGCACAACAGAATGAGGCAGCTACCGAGGCCAAACCTCCACAATCAGAAACGCAAAGCATTCTTGAACAGCGAATCTATTTCGATTCCCCATCAAACACTTGGATCATAGATGGCCAGTCAATAAATCTATTGGAGCTTAATAAGCAAACTGTAACTATCTTGGATCAAGTATGGACTTTGGAAGCAGTTGTGGGTGGTATCACAGCTACTAATCAGGGAACAGGGGAGGTAGTTACTATCTATGCAGAGGTGAAAGCAAGTGGAGTGAGGTCATATTCAGGTTCCTCAACGCGTTCGAGACCTGTGCCACCCGCACGACCACCTCGAACAAAATCGGCTGAGGAACAATTAATTGAATCAATCAGTGACATTACCGATATTAAAGCAGTGATGAAAGCGTTTAAGCAGGCTTACCAACTCAATTGGCACCAACTGCGGGAACTGATGTTGGCAATCTCTTTGAGTGAAAGTAATAAGGCCCAGCGTGAAGGAGTAAAAGCGATGTTTACGCTTTTTAATGACAATAGTTTAGAAAGAAGACAACAATTAAGCCGCTGGCTCAGTGACGTCATGTATACAAATACCAGGATCAGAGAGGTAATCGAAACTACCAAAAAATTTGCTGCATATCAAGACTTGGCTAGAGCAAAGATACAAGAGTATTTTTCAGATACAGAAGCAAAAATAATCATTTCTCAATTGACCTTTCCTTCACATTTCGCGTTTGGTTATTTATCAGGCAGTGCAGCAGGACTTGCTGATGGGAGATTGCGCTCAATGCTGTTTAGCTCCCTCATTATGCCTGAACCGATACCATCATGGACAAGTTATTCGGATAGGGACAGAGAACATTTGATAAAGAAAGAAGAAGGCCGGCTTACTTTTCTTACCATAGTAATACATGAATCAGCGCATCGAATGCAACAAGAAACGCAGCGGATGAGACGAATCAGAGCTAACATCCAACGCCGTCTCAGCAATAACGATATGCCAGAAGCTAGCGAGGATAGTGACCTTTTTACAGAGTTTGGCGCCATTTATATTGAAACGAAAATCCAGGACAAGATATTTATCTATCCCCATATAGTTGGCTATGCTGGCGTGTTTAACTTCCGACCGGTATTTGAAGCATTGGAGCAACTTGTGGGCGAGAGGGCAGTGTGGCGTTTTGCCATTCTGCAAGATATTGAGGAAATGAACAGTGCATTAGCAATTGCAGGCTACCAGGGTGACTTTAAATCTTTTATGAAAGAGAACTCAGCGCCCAATAAACACGAACTCTACATGAGGACTTATTCTGAGTATCGTTGGAAGCAGGAGCAGCGGGAAGAAGAAAAGATAGCGTATGAAGAAGCCCAACGTGAGAAGCGGTTACGCGAGGCAGACCGAGAAGTTTGGGCTGCTGTGCGGCACAATGTTTGGGTAGGGATTAAGAGCATTATGGCGTTTTACATTAGTGTCATATTTATTGAAGGTGCAGTGCAATCTGGTGAACCATTCTCATTGCTGGCGGTTCCTTTAAGCATATATTTTGTAGTCGGCCATAAGTATCCGGTAAAAAGTCTTATACAAACTCTAGTTAATCGTTTTAAGAGTCAGCCGAACATTACTAAGTCAAATGACACAACAGCAGACGAACTCTTGCCGCTACCAACACAAGAAATTCCCCATCCAACCCCAGAAGAAGTAATAACGAATGAGCTGGGTAATCGAAATCAAACTTCCGATACCTCGTCAGCAAATTCCAATCGCATGCGACTATCAGAGAAACTAAAGATATGTCTCGCAGAGCTTGCGCCGAGAGGGTTAATAAATGTTAAAGGTATGGGTGGATGGACATGCCCAGATGTGGTGATAAATACAATAGTAAGTATTTTAGGAACACCCTTTTCATTAGGACTGGCTATGTGGTTGATCAACCAAAAGATAATTACTCAGCAGAATGTTGCTGCTTGTTCATTAGGGCAGAGAGAAAAGATTTATTGGTGGCTGACGAATATTTTCGGCAAAAATGATGACATAACGAATTATCTCAGCACTTGTTATTCGTCATGTGCTTCCGTCATGGGGGATGAGCAAACCCGCGTAATGGAATGGTTTGCTGGTTTAGGCTATGACAGAAAGGCCCAAGTTTGTTCAAGTCCGGCCAGCTATTGTTGGGATAGCAATACCAGCGTCTCCGTCGATAGTCTGGGCAATGTGAGTAGCCAGCAAGATTGCACTCAGGGTTCATGCGACTACCGATTTGGGGTATGCGACGAGAATATAACTTCTGAGCAAAAATATGATCACAATAACTATTACTCTTGTGATAGTGAAGGTCAGGTGTCTTGGAGTTTAGACCATTCTCTAGAGAAGATGATTGTGGGGCAGTGTGGGCAGCATAAAGAATGCGTGAACAATAGATGCTTACCACCTTCCCAAATAAAAGACGCTGCACACGATTATTTATTAGATAGTGATTTAGTGAGCCTTAGTGAGGAGCCACTTTTTGCTGAAGACGTGCAAATGAGTTTAGTTGATAATTTATCTTTTAAGTACAACCTACAGCTTCTATCAGATCAAGAATATCCTTGGACGCAAGATGGGCTTGAAGTTATTGCGGATGTGTGCGCGAGTTTGCCTAATTGGTGGTGCAAAAATATGACATTTACTACGAGAGAATCTGGTAATAACTATGGAGGTGGGGTAGGCGTTGTGATGATAGGGAACTTTTTCCCTACATCTATCGTGCACGAACTCATTCATGTTCACGAGTCAATGTATGGAGAGGATGTTACTACTGCTGACTATAGTAAAAGTTATCACCAATTCTTGGAGACCTATATTGATGAAGACTCTGCTATTATGGCCGAGTTTATGGAAGCGGCTGGTTGGGCGTACACGGCTGATCGGGAAGCATTGGTACTCATTCGAGATCAGCAAGTGATAACAGAAGAGGATATTGACCGTTTTTATAAGCCGCCGAATATAGGGTACGACTTTGAGAGTTATGGTATCCAAAATCAACTTAGCGAACATATTACAAGCCTAGGGGAAATATACTACTGGAACAGCGAGTATATGCAAGAAGTGAATCCCGCTTTATATGATTTTTACCGAACGCATTTCTTTGACGGGCGGGAATATTATGAGGGCGTGTGTGGGCAGTTTGCTGGGGATGGAACATTTGCAGCGGGGGTGGGGTGTACTTAGGGCCGTTTCGCGTTAGAATGGTTTATTGATTCAACAAGGAAGTAGATTCATCCTATGGCCGAACCCGAACCCGCACCTCATCCAGAACCAATGTTTGAGCAGAGTTCTGCACTGGCTCCAGATTCTGGCCCAGCAAAACCGAAAGTAAGCCGGCGGGCAAAAATATTCAGAGTGCTCAGTATTTTGGGTTTGGCAGGTGGTGCCGGAGGCTATGCTGTTTCCCAAACTGAAATTGGTCGTCAAGCATTGGAAGCGTTTACCAATCCACCCGAGCCGATGACTATTGTCTTGAATGACGATGAAATGGCAGAGATTCTGGGCCCCCTTCCCACGCCTCAGTCTTCATCGCTGACACCAACGCCTGCTCCCGAGCCCACAGAAACAACACAGCCCACTGTGGATGCTCAAGTTGACCACCAACCTCAAGATACGGGGCCAACTTTGGCCGAAGCCACGGGCAGAGAACCGGAAAGCCTTTATGACTTGTTTTTAGGTGGAGATATTCTCAATCAGTTTATTGAGGCCCGAGATGAGCGTGTGGCGGCAATGAGCGAGGCAGATCGCGCAGCCTATTTTGAGCTCATTGGTGGCGAAGAGCAATTGCACGAACCAACGATAACAATTGCGCTTTTGGGTATGGATGCAGAAGCAAGGCCACCGGGCAGAGTGGGGTCTCGGGCGGACCAAATCCATATTTTGAGGATTGATACCCGGACATTAAACATCGACATTGCCTCGGTCAACCGCGATGTTATGACCCCGGAAATGAATGGAGACGCTATTAATTATATGACATGGGTAAAACAGGATAAGTGGGCAGAAGGAGTGACTGAGTTCCATGGTCCTGAATTTGCTCGCACCATCTTAGAAAATATCAGCGGTGAGCCAATCGATGGTGTCATTCAGTTTAATTTTAATTCGTTTATTACACTTATTGATAATCTGTTTCCCGAAGGAGTAACGATCACGATCGGTGAAGGCGAAGGGTTTGAGCTGGACACGCAGTTTATCTTGGAAGAACGAGGCGATGACGAAGTATATCAGCGGACGTATGTTGAAGGTGAAAGTTATACACTCCAAGGCCAAGAACTACTTGATTTCGTTCGATCGAGAAAGACATCATCTACCTTTTCTCGGGAGGATAAGGCCGGGGATGTGATTGGCACCTTAGGATCACTGCTGGCAAAGCAAGCCAAGGAAAACCCTGTCTCCTTCTTATCGAATGTGTCCAAGCTGTTTGCCGTCTTTGAGCAGCTAGAAGCAAGCCATGATATGGCAGTGCAGTGGGATATTGATGTGCCGTATCAAGGGCAGGAAGTTTCGGTTAACTTTAGTCAATATATGCGAATCATTTGGGAATCTCTCAAGCGGTTTATTGAAAACCCTGCGGTGTTGCGTCAAATTCTTTCACTTGCCGATAGCACGCAGATGCCTGCTCAATCCCGAACAAGCATGGTTTCAAGTCCAGAGCAGGATATGGCTCTAATTTTGCATAGAGATGAACGAGGAGACAAATTTCTTTTGACCAATGGCCAAGGTGTAGTGACAGAGCCGACCCCGGCAAATGCTCGGAGTTATTGGCTCCCCTTTAGGCGATTGTTTCAAGGAAATGCTCAACTAGTGCCGGTGTCAAGCGAGTCGAACACAGAGGTAATTTCTGATCCTGCTTCACCAACCCCCGAGTCGACGCTGTCCCCCGAACAGACACCAGAAAGCCGAGAGAGGCGAGATAGACAAGACGATTCACGCTTCGCAAGCAAAAATTACGACGCGCCCGATGAGACCTATGAATCTGAGTTTCAAGTCAAGCCGTTGCTGGAGTTGCCACCAGCTTACGAAGGCGCAACCCATGCCGATCTGTCATTCACCTATGAAAGCGAAACCGGTGAAAGTGAATATGTCTTTCTCGCTCTTCCAACCACCATTAACACTGAAGTACCTCTTAATGTGGTGTTTTTCGCTCCCGGGTATAACCCAGCATTTGATGTGTCCGATGAAGCGGGGGTGGCAGCCGAGCGGGAAGCGTATCTTAATGCCTATGTTCAAGAGCTAACTGATCGGGGAGTAGCAGTGATGATGCCCTCATTGCGTGGCAACTTACTCTCATATGACGTTAACAATGCAGACAATTTCCGTACCGTGCACGCTGAGGCAATTACGGCCCTGGAGCAAGTAGAGCAA
>CAZVUJ010000017.1:0-9997 GCA_964630135.1 uncultured Pseudomonadales bacterium
TATAGATTGAGATCGCTAACACGCTTCATGATTTCATTGTGAATCTCTTCAATTGATTGCTCACCATTAACTTCGAGCAACTTGCCCTCACTGCGGTAGTATTCAACAACCGGCATGGTTTGCTCATGAAAAAGCTTAATGCGGCGGCGAATGGCCTCCAGGTTATTGTCTTCGCGAATTTCATCGTCCATGCGGCCGTACAAACGCCACACTGCTTCTTTGTCTGACACATTCAAAAAGATCACTCCATCCACTCCGTTTTTAAAAAGCTTGGCTTGAGTGACGGTTCGGGGGAAACCGTCGAGGATATAGCCCTTGACGTAAGCTTCTTTGGCCAAATATTCATTCACGACCTCAATCGTTTTATCATCCGGCATGAGCGAGCCTGAGTTAACCACTTCTTTGACATAGCGCCCCCAAGGGGTTTTTTCGCGGGCCATTTGCCGGAAAATATGGCCACTGGAAAGATAGGGAATATTGAGTTTCGCCGACATCATATTGCCTTGCGTTGATTTGCCGGCGCCTTGGATTCCAATGAGGATAAATTTCATAGGTAGTACTGGCTTAGGGTAGTGTAGCTTTTTACCCCTTGCCATTCCTTTTTTAGTTAATTAACGATAAGGCACCTACTGTCACCGCTCAGCTTAAAAACTTATCATAATTATGCATTACCAGTTGTGATTGAATTTGCTGGGTAGTTTCGAGAATGACGGAAACGACAATCAGAATCCCCGTGCCGCCGATAGACAGCGACTGCAAATTGGTCATGTTTTGCACGATTGAAGGCAAGACCGCAATTAAGCCCAAAAAGAGCGCCCCGACTAAGGTGATGCGCATGGTAATGTGCCCTAAGTGGGTGGCGGTAGCCTTACCGGGGCGAATACCGGGCACAAAACCGCCATTTTTCTTGAGTTCGTCAGCAATTTTTTGTGGGTCGAAGACGATAGCGGTGTAGAAATAGGTAAAGCCAAACACCAAAATAAAATACATGAAATTATAGACAAAACTCTGGGGATCGAATAAAGCAGTCATGGAAGCACCGATTTGAATGAGTTGAGGGTTGTTGCTGGCCGTCATAAACCGTCCGACCAAAGAAGGCAAGAGAACCAGGGATACCGCAAAAATAATCGGGATGACTCCGGCTTGATTGAGTTTCAAGGGGAGAAAAGTAGTCTGCCCCCCATAGAGCTTGGAGCCCCTGACACGCTTGGCGTAGTGAATCGGCACTTTGCGAATGGCTTGATTCATATAGACCACACTGGCAATGACGACGATGCTAAGAACCGCAAAGATCGCCAAGGATGCGTAATTAGCAGCTTGGGTGACAAACGCGGTCTGGGCCAAGGCGGTAGGCAGCTGCGCCACAATGCCCGCCAAAATCAGCATGGAAATACCGTTGCCGATGCCATATTGAGTGATAAGTTCCCCCAGCCACAACAGAAGCATTGAGCCGGCAATCATCGTGGCAACCACAGCGATCGTTTCGACAATACCACCAGTTACCATAAGGTTTTGACTACGCAGCAGAGCCACGACGCCAAAACTTTGCACCACTGCCAACGGCACGGTAAGCCACCTGGTGTATTGATTGATTTTTTCTCGGCCTGCTTCCCCTTCTTTACTTAACTCTTCCAGTTTGGGGAAAACCATAGTTAACAGTTGCAGGATAATCGAAGCATTAATGTAGGGTGCCACACCCAGGGCCATAATGGAGAAACTGGCTAACGTGCCGCCGGAAAAAATATTGAGTAGACCTAAGAATTGGTTTGAGGCAAACAGTTGACGCAGTTGTTCGGTGTTAACTCCGGAAACGGGAATATGAGCCAGCAAGCGGTAGATTGCAAAAAGACCCGCCGTGAAACCAATTTTCTTTTTGAGTTCCGGCACCGAACCGATTTGTTTGAGTATATTAATCAGTTTTTCCACGGTCGATGGTTCCACCAGCTTTTTCTATGGCATCTTGGGCTGATTTGGTTGTCGGTAAGGTAACAGTCAACGCTTTGGTTAAGCTGCCACCACCAACAATCTTGATAGTTCTTTTAGCCAAATCCCGCTTTGAAAGTATACTCTTTTCTTGGAGTAATTTCGCGGTAACAATGCTTTTTGCGGGCAATACCTCGAGCTTACCCACACTAATCGGTAATGACGCCTCCTCGGTTGTTTTGAAGCGATCTTTCCCCCGCCAAAACGGCAAGCGCCGGCTTAACGGAAGTTGCCCGCCTTCAAACCACATGGCTACTTTGGAACGGGTTTTTTGGCCTTTTTGACCCCGGCCAACCGTGTGCCCGCCAACCCCTGAGCCGTAGCCACGGCCTAAACGCTTGGATTGCTTGCCAACAACTGCTGGTAGGTTATGGAGTTGCATAGTTACTTTGCTTGCTTAGCCGGCTTTTTGGTTGCTGGTTTTTTTAGTAATTGGTTTTGCAGCGGCAGTAGGTTTTTTGCTCACCGGTTTCTTGGCACTTGGTTTGCTCGCTGTCACTTGCTTTTGGGGGGCTGATGGGTGTTTTTGTGGTTGTTGAGCAGGAACCTGAGAAGTCTTTGGCGCACTAGGTGTCGTCTTTTTAGGCTCGTCAAGGGTAATCTTTTTGACTTTCACCAACGAGCTAATTTCTTTAAGCGCTTCAAACGTAGCCCAGACATTATTCATTTTATTACTGGAACCCATGATTTTACAGACAATGTTTTCAATCCCCGCCGCTTCAACCACCGATCGAACTGCCCCCCCAGCAATAACTCCGGTTCCGGCTGGAGCGGGTTTGAGGAGCACCTGGGCGGCACCAAATTTCATGTGATAAGCAAACGGAATCGTGCCTTTGCGCCTGGGGACACTTACCATGCGCTTGCGCGCCCGTGCCACACTTTTTTTAATGGCCGAGAGCACATCGGTGGCTTTACCAATCGCCACGCCGACTTTACCGGCCCGGTCGCCCACGACGACCAAACAGGTGAAGGTAATATGATTGCCGCCTTTGGTTTTTTTGGTCACCCGCTTGATCTCAACCACTTTCTCGTCAAATTCCGACTGCGGTGCCTGGTTGCGGCCTCCCGAACGGTTTGAGCGATTTTGGTTAGTGTTGTTTCTGTTGGCAGGATTGGCGTTGGTGTTATTCATGAAATTAAACCTCAATACCTTGTTGCCTGACTGACTCAAGCAACGATTTGATGCGACCGTGGTACTTATAGCCCCCGCGGTCAAAGCACAGTTTGGTAATCTTACTCTTTTTTGCTTTTTGAGCAAGCAGCTCTCCTAAAGCCATCGCTCGCGTCGCCTTAGCCGTCTTTACCTTAGTAAGCTCTTTTTCACCCACGGCAGTGAGGGTTTTGCCCGATGTGTCGTCAATAATTTGAGCATAGGTATGCTTGTTAGAGCGGTACACGCTCAGGCGAGGTCGCTCAGGCGTGCCTTTAACTTTGCGCCGAACACGCACTTTTCGAGCGGCACGCTGGGCTTGCAATCGTTGTATGGTGTTCATAGTTGGTATCTTTATTTAAGCGCCGGTTTTGGCTGCTTTACCGGCTTTACGTCTGATAACTTCACCTTGATAGCGTATGCCTTTGCCTTTGTAAGGTTCTGGCGGTCGCAATTCTCTGATGTTAGCTGCTGCCTGACCCACTCGTTGTTTGTCAATGCCGCTCACCACAATAACCGTATCCGATTCGGTGTTGAGCTCGACTCCAGCCACAGCCTTAAACAGATCGGGGTGGGAATGACCAATGCTGATTGCCAGGTCTGCTCCCTGTTTTTTAGCGCGGTAGCCGGTACCGACCAGTTCCAGCTTTTTAGTGAATCCCTCGCTCACGCCAATCATGTTGCTCGCCAGCATGCTTCTGACCATGCCATGCAGAGCCCGGGTTTGACGTTCATCGTTGTCTCGTTTGACTCTCAAGGTACTTTCTTCCAGCGTGACGGCAATACCCTTAGGAATAGTTAAAGGCAGCGCACCCTTTGGTCCGGTAACCACTACTTGGTCCCCCGCAATCGAAACGGTTACGGCAGTGGGAATGCTTAAGGGTTTATTTCCGATTCGACTCATAGGTTAATACACTCGGCAGATAACTTCCCCGCCCAAGTTTTCCTGTTTAGCTTGTTTATCCGTGAGCAGGCCTTTACTGGTCGAGATCACCAGCATGCCGTGTCCTCCCAAGACTGGTTTAATGTATTTGGCTTTGAGATAGGTTCGTCTTCCGGGGCTCGAGATGCGGTCAATTTTTTTGATGACGGCTTGAGAACCTTCATATTTAAGGGTCATGTGTAGTTCCTGTTTAGTGCCCTCACCTTCAACCGTGCAGCCTTCGAGATAGCCTTGATCAACCAAGACCTTAGTTAAGGCCAACTTTGCCCGGGAAAAAGGAGCGCGGACGCTTGTCTTTTTCGCGAGGTAGGCATTCCTAATTCGCGTTAATAAGTCAGCAATCGGATCAGTCATAACAAAAAGCTTTCTAGTGGCTCGCTTTCACGACACCGGGTAATTCACCTTTATGGGCCATTTTTCTAAAACATAAGCGGCATAAGCCAAATTGGCGCATGTAGGAACGCGGCCGGCCGCATAACTGACAACGGTTGCGGTGGCGGTTGGCGAACCGTAATTTTTTGTCTTCTCGTAATATTTTTGCTAATTTTGCCATTAGTTATTTTCCTTTTTAAACGGCATGCCGAGCAGTTCTAAAAGCATGCGCCCTTCCTGGGGATTGGCGGCAGTCGAAATAATATTGATTTGCAGGCCGCGGACCCTGTCGATTTTATCATAGTCTATCTCTGGGAAAACTATCTGTTCGCTCATGCCTAAAGAATAGTTGCCTGCTTGGTCAAACGCATCAGTGGGGACACCTTGAAAATCTTTCAACCGAGGCAAGACAATTCGGATCACTTTATTGAGGAATTGATACATGCGCTCACCCCGCAGCGTCACCACCAACCCGATAGGATCTCCTTGACGCAACCGAAAAGCGGCAATTGATTTGCGCGCCGCCGCTACTTTGGCTTTTTGTCCGGTGATTTGTGCCAGCTGCTCACCCATACTCTTAATGGCTTGATCTTGATGTTGGGGCTCGGACAGGCCAACATTAACCACGATTTTCTGCAATCGGGGAAGCGAAAGCGTGTTGGTGCGCTTGAGCTTCTTTTTAAGCTCGGGCACAATGACTTCAAGGTAGTGTTTTTTAAGTTCGTCCATATATATTTCTTTATTTATCTAAAGGTTTTCCTGATTTGGTACAAATGCGCATGGCTTCACCCGTCTTAGCGCGCTCAATCCGGACTCGAGTCACTTTGCCGGTGTGCGGGCTAATAAGCTGGACTTTGCTCAGGGTAAGCGGTCGCTCCACTTCCACAATTTGTCCTGGCTCTTTGCCTTGCTTTTTAATATGGCGCTTGTATTTATTGGCGCCTTCGACCACCACCGTACCCAGTTTGGGAAAAACCTTAGTGATTTTACCCTTGTATCCACGGTCTTTCCCCGCAATTACCATGACTTGATCATTGACTTTTAATCTCATACGAGCTGCCTTATAGAACTTCTGGAGCCAAAGAGGCTATTTTACTAAAACCTTTTTCTTTCACTTCACGGGCAATGGGGCCAAAAATCCGGGTTCCCCGGGGGTTTGGATTTTTCAACCCCTCGATAATCACAGCCGCGTTGTCATCGAAGCGGATATAGCTGCCATCACTGCGACGCGTTTCCTTGCGCGTTCTCACAATAACAGCTTTCACCACGTCGCCTTTTTTGACTTGTCCCTGAGGGTCAGCCGCAATCACCGAAGCAGTAATGATATCACCCACATAGCCATAGACGTGTCGGGAACCGCCATGAATATGAATGAGGCGCAAGCGCTTGGCCCCCGAATTGTCGGCTAATTGTAAGACTGATCGTAATTGCAACATAGTTTTTTTTGTTACACCTTTTTGGTAACTACCGCTTGCAGGCAGAAGCGCTTAAGCTTACTCCTGGGGCGATCCGGGATAAACGAAACCACATCCCCGACTGCCACTTCATTTTTTTCATCATGGATCAAATATTTTTTGGCTTTTTTAATTGTTTTTCGATACACCGGATGGAGCCATTGGGTCGTGACTTCTACCACCGCTGTTTTATCCATCTTGATTGAGGTGACGGTGCCAACAAAGGTTTTCATTGTGATATCTCCTCAAGCAGTTTTTTTTCATGTAGTAGGGTTTTCATTTGGGCTATGTCTTTGCGAATTTGTTTGGTGAGAGCGGTATTTTTCACGGTTTGCGCCGTTCGCTCCAAACGGGCTTTGCTTAATTGAGCCGCCAATTCACTCAGTTTGTCGAGCAGTGCCCGAGTGTCCTTCTCCTTCAATTGATCAAAGTCTTTGCGTTTCATAGTTATTTCTCAATAAACGAGGTTTTAAAAGGTAATTTATGAGCTGCTTTACGAAACGCCTCGCGGGCCACTTCCTCGGTTACGCCCGCTAGTTCAAACACTATTTTTCCTGGTTTTACAATAGCGACATATTGCTCAATGTCACCCTTGCCTGAGCCCATTTTGGCGCCCGCTGCTTTTTTAGTTATGGGTTTGTAAGGGAAAACCCTGATCCATAACTTACCAATACGTTTGGTGTGATGCGAGATCGTTTTGCGCGCCGCCTCAATTTGCTTGGCAGTCAACCATTTGGCATCCAGAGCCTTAAGGCCAAAGTCACCAAAATCAACCCGGTTGCCTCGCAGCGCTACGCCTGAACGCTTGCCACGAAACTCTTTGCGGTATTTTCGTTTTTTAGGTTGCAACATAGTTATTCAATTGCTCGCTCGCCTCTGTAAATATAGATTTTAATGCCGACATAACCAGATTTGGTTAAGGCTGGCTCTTCGGCATAGTCAATGTCAGCTCTCAGCGTTTGAGTGGGCACGGTGCCTCGACCGTATTTTTCTGTCCGGCCAATTTCTGCGCCACCGATGCGTCCGGAAAGGATGATTTTAACCCCTTTGGCTCCCGATTGCATCACCTTGTCCAGGGCTTGGGTGACTGCCCGGCGATGCGGATACCGCTTTTCCAATTGGTCTTTGATCCTGTTTAAGACCAATTGAGCTTGCATGTCCGGATCTTTAACTTCCTCAACTTTCACTTCGACTTTAGTTTTTTTGCGGTCGGTGTCTGAAATCTTGAGCAACCGATTGATATCTTTGCGCAGTTCATCCAGGTTGGCTCCACCTCTGCCGATGACTACCCCCGGACGGGAAACAAACATCGTCACTTTAATGGTATTAATGGAGCGTTCAATTACCACCTGAGTTAAGCCCGCAGAGCGCAATTTGGCACTCAAGTATTTGCGCAACTTGAAATCTTCCAATACCTGTTCTTGGTAGTGCTTACCTTCCGCAAACCAGGTTGATTTCCAGTTATATAAAGGTCCTAAGCGGAAACCAAACGGATGTACTTTTTGTCCCATAGATTCCTTTTTCTAGAGTGTCGAGCCTTTAAGCGTAACTTTTACATGACTCAAGCGTTTAATGATCGAGTGAGCCCGGCCTCGAGATACTGCTTGGAAGCGTTTTAAGCGAGGGCCTTCCATAACCTCAATCGTCTCAATCTTGAGCGTTTTTGGATCGGCTTGCTTGCTACTCACCGCATTGGCTTTGGCTTGAGTCACCGCCTTGCTTACTACCACGGCTGCTTTCTGTGGCATAACGCTTAAGAGCGTAAGACTGTCTTCAACACGACGGCCGCGCACAGCGTTTGCGATAAGGCGCATCTTACGCGGTGTCGAGCGCAAAAACTTTTGGGTTGCGGTTGCAGTAATATCCATACATTCTCTTCAAATAGGTTTTTTACGTTTTGGTTAAGAGCCGTTTCACAATCCGACCATGACCTCTAAAGGTGCGCGTGGGAGAAAATTCCCCCAACCGATGGCCCACCATGGCTTCGGACACAAACACTTCCTTAAAGATCTTGCCGTTGTGAACCAAAAAGGTGAAGCCGACAAATTCCGGAGGAATCTGACTGTTTCGAGCCCAGGTTTTAATCGGCTGCTTGGTTCCCAGCTGTTTCTGAAGGTTGACTTTTTTAGTCAACTTTTCATCGACATAGGGTCCTTTTTTACTTGATCGACTCATAGTTACCTGCTCCGGCGGTCACGAATAATATACCGGTTAGAATATTTTTTAAGCTTTCTCGTCTTTTTGCCCAATGCTTTCTTGCCCCAGGGGGTTTTTGGCGCTTTCATCCCGATACCGGAGCGTCCTTCTCCTCCGCCATGGGGATGAGCCGCCGGATGCATAGCCACACCACGGACCGTGGGACGCCAACCCATACGTCGGCGCCTGCCAGCTTTTCCGTACGTAATGATCTTGTGTTCTTGGTTACTTACCTGACCAATAGTAGCACGACAGTCAAGAGAAATCAGACGAAGTTCTTTGCTGGGCAACAAGACTTGGGCGAATTTTCCTTCTTTGCTTTGAACCGTCGCGGCAGTGCCGGCACCCCGCACCATTTGCCCACCCTTACCGGGGGTCAGTTCAATGTTATGAATGGGTGTTCCTAAGGGGATGTCTCGCAAGGGCAAACTATTACCCGGCTTGATGTCTGCCTGACTGCCCGACACAACTTCGTGGCCCACGAGCAAGCCGTCAGGCGAAAGAATATATCGCTTTTCGCCGTCCACGTAGGTAATAAGGGCAATATCAGCGCTGCGGTTGGGATCATATTCAATCGAAACAACCTTACCGACCACATCAATTTTATCGCGGCGAAAATCAAGTAAGCGCAGTTTGCGCTTGGAAGCGCCACCACGATGACGGATAGTGATTTTTCCCTGATTGTTGCGGCCAGTGATTTTGCTCTTAATGCGGCTTAAACCTTTATGGGGCTTTTTAGTCGAATATTTCTTACTGGAAATATATGATGCATGCCGTGTGCCGTTGCTGGTTGGTCTTGATTGAGTGATCATAGGTTAGGCCTGGTTATTCGTTTCAAATAAGGGCAGGGATTCTCCCTGCTGTACTTGGACATAGGCGCGCTTCAGTTTTGAGGTTGCCCGGGGCAAGCGCCTTTTACCGGTGCGCTTCATAAGCGAAGGAAAGGTGACGGTGCGAACAGTGAGTACGTGTACCTTGTAGAGCGTTTCGACGGCCAGCTTGATGTCCTGCTTGGAAGCGCGCACATCCACTTCGAACATAAACGTGTTCAAAGCTGCGGCCGCTTGGCTTTTTTCGGTAATAAGGGGTCGTTTTAAGACAAAGGCTTGGTTCATACGGTGTTACTTTGTTTTTGTAGTCCTTGGTTTAGTGTTTTGTTTGCTTGTTTGAGGCGCTTTTTTAGCCGTAACTACTTTTTTAGCGGGTGTTTTCCTTGATGTACGTACTGCCGGCGTTTTGGCTGCAATTGCCTTACCGGTGACAGTATGAGCGACTGCGTTGAGTTCGCGAGTTTCTTTTGGCGCCTGGCCGTAGATTTGATCTAAAACAGCAATGGCTTCTTGAGCGAGGATAATCGTGTTGGCGTGCAAAATTTCATAGGTATTCAAGCGTTTGGCTTGGGTGATTACCACCCCTTTTAGGTTGGAGCTTGCCTGTATAATGCCTTCGAATACATCAGGCAAAATGATCAATACTTTACGTGTCTTTGGATAGTTAGCCACTTTAGCAAGGAGTTGGCTGAAGACTTTTGTTTTATTCTCAATCGTACTTAAGCTATTCATTACGATGAGTTCGTTGTTTTTGACTTTAAGTGACAGAGCGCCCAACAGCGCTTTACGGCGCATTTTCTTGGGCAGTGTCTTGGTAAAATTAGCATTCGCTTTGGGGCCGTGAGCTACACCACCGCCCACAAAAATGTGTGCTTTGCGCGAACCATGGCGGGCACGTCCTGTGCCCTTTTGCCGCCAGATTTTGGCAGTGGTGCGGTTCACTTCAGAGCGGGATTGAGCTTTGCGAGTGGCTTGCCGTTGATTAGACACATACACATTGACGGCCAGAGCGAGAAGCGTGGTCGAAGCCTCAGTCCCAAAAATGTTTTCGGGTAACTGAGTATCTCCC
>CAZVUJ010000018.1:0-9440 GCA_964630135.1 uncultured Pseudomonadales bacterium
CCAGAGTTATGTTGGACATTGTAGTTTGCCCGCCAATAGGCCATGTCCTCGATCAACTGACTCAACAGAGCGTTTGGATCAAGTGCGGTTTCTTTTTTGCCATGCGCCTCCCATATTTTTATCGCTAATATACTTTCGTACATAGCCTGAAGCATCGAGAGGTTTAACCCCAACACGCCATCTTTATACCCTTGATGAAATAAGTATTTACTAAAGAATTCCGCAAAAAAAGCATGCAATGAGTTGATTTGATTCGAGTTGTGTTCCTTCGTTTTAATGGTGGTGTAATGATTGATTCTAGCCACATAATCGCTCACCGATTCGTAGTTATGGTGAAGTATGGCCACACTCTCAAGTGGATCAAGTTTTCCAAGAATGCCCTTAATAATTGGTTGCGCATGAATTGTTTCGGGCCAATCGATTGAGTCTTTCTTGAATAACCGCACCACGTAATCAGGCCACCATGACGTGTGTTTTGGCCATACGCCAAACATAAGGTTTTTTCGAGGGATTTGCCATCCACTTTCCTGACCAGACAGGAGCTTGGGGATTTCTTGAGCAAGATCAGCTTGAATTTCTTCATCAGCATCCAAAACAAAAACCCAATCGTGCGTGGCTTTTTGTATGCCAAACATGCGAGCCGGTTCAACGTAGCCCACGTCTTTGTGGTGAAAAATTTTTGCGCCATATTTCTTGGCAATGTCTACTGAAGCATCTTTGCTCTCCATATCAACCATGATAAGCTCTTGCGCGAAGCTGGCTGATGTCAAAGCCCGCTCTAAGGTTTTTGCCGAATTCCTGGTGTGAACAATAACTGAAAGGGAAAGTTTCATGTGCTTACTATATTCCTATTTATGCAAGATCTCTATTATTTCTTGCCGCACTCGCTTGTATCCCAAAAGCGCAAGTGTCAGCACATAGGTCGCGCTGCCACCCACGAGCGCCAGAGCAACGCCCATAAGTCCGCTGCCATTACTTATGCGTTGCCCGGCACCCAAGACCACAGACATGACGATAGTCGCAACCAAGGATAACCAAACATTGTGCCAAAATCGTACCGGCACCGTTTTTTTAATAATCCGCAAAGCCCATAAACTGGTGCTGCCGATCACCCCACTGGCTACCGCTACACCCGTGAAACCGAACAGTATCACCAAAACCGGGGTCAGGGTCCAGGTTAGCGCCGTCCAAAAGAGCATCAGTTTGAGGGTAAGACCAATTTTACCAATTGCGTTAAGGGTGTTTGTCAAAGGAGTAGTGACAGCCGAAAAAGCGATGTTTAAACAAAACCAAGTAAGAGCAGGCACCGCCGGCAACCATTTGGTGTAGGCCGGAATGGATTGTAATAAGACAGGAGCCAATATGCTCATGCCGGCAAGGACGGGAAAGATAATAAGGGCAATAAAGAAGATGCTTTTTTCCACCGCTTTTGCCAAAAGGGCCGGATCACTTTGCAAGCGGCTGTAGGTGGGAAACGTGACCGCAATGACATTTTGCACCGAGAATTGATAGGGAAACATGCTCCAGCGCTTGGCCCAGCCAATATAGCCCATGTGCGCTGCGGGCAACCACCACGCTAAAAAAACGATAAACAAGTCATCTTTAATTCTGGCCAAAAAATCGTTGAGCTGAAATTTCAAGCCAAAGCTAAACATGGCCTTAAACGCGCTCTTGTTGAGCGCCAAACCAATCGGCCAACTTTGCAAGGCATACATGCACACGACACCTGTAAGGGAGCGAGTAAGAATTGCAACTGAATAACTCTTGATACCATAGCCTGAACGCGCCAACCACACGGCTATGCCATAAAAAAGCAGAGTTTCAATAATTTGAGGTATCATTAAGCGATTAAATTTTAGTTGCCTTTCCAAGAGAATCGATGGCATCGTTTTGAGGCTGGAGAGCACAAACGAAAAAGCCAGGGCATATAATAACCCCAAACCGTCATCATGAAGATGACTCACTTGTCTCCACAACGGCGTAGCCAACAGGGTTAAGAAAAAAATAAGAATCGACAAACCCAGTTGCACAGTAAAAGCAGTGCGCAATTCCGGCTTGGTCGGCTCATGCGGTTGCTGCACCAAGCGGGCCGCCAAACCGACATCAGACATAAAGGTAAATAAGCCCATGATGGAAACGACGGCAAAGTAGACTCCAAAATCGCTCGGGCTTAAATAAGCTGAGAGTAGGCCCGTAGCCAGAATTGCCACTACTTGCAAAGCCCCGGTGCGCACCATATAACCAATCACACCATTGATGGAGCGGCGTTTTAATTCAGCTGGATTAAGTTGAGTGTTTTTCATTGCTAGTTTGCGTTTCTTCGCCTTAATTATGACTTACCCTGACTTGGTTTAATAGCATTTCGTAAGTAAGTGATTACACGCATAACCAAATAGCTAATCGCAATGATCCAGCTAACCATACTTATGCCATTTGAAACTTGACGCAAAGGAGTTTCCGACCAAACAACAGTAAGTGTTTGAGGCCTCGATGAAGGTGATGCTAAGTATTCCATGACTGGCAAGTTCGCTGCCTTGGCATGGGCAACTGGAATTCCATCAAGTTTCCATTGCCAACCGGGAAAATCAAATATATTTGCCCGAATTAGTGCTGGCTCGTCTATAGGTGGAATCACGGCTTGAGCAATTGAGGCAGTATCTTTTTGAACTGAAAAATTAGTCGGGGGGGAGGTTTCAAAACGCGTTCTCGCTGGCACAAGGCTTTTATTCGAATCGAAAACAATCGAGGCAAGATCGGGATGAATATAATCAGGCATGGTTTTCGAAAGTTCTGTTGTAATAAATTCCTTATCCGAAATTGAAGCAATAGTTGAACCGACCGTTTCAGGATTGGGCTTAAAATTTCTCACTTCAAATAATAAAAGAGCAAGAATAATTGCTGAGATAATTTTTTTATAACGCTTATTCTGAATTAAATTTAGAGCGGACGAGAAGAGCAGAGGCAAAGCGATAAGAATGAGCGACAAAAAGCGCCAAGGAAATTGCAAATAGCTTAATAGTTCAACTGAGTGCCAAATAAAGTTAGATTTCATGCTGGTTAAAAATAAACAAAGAAGAATCACCGTCATCCAAAAGAGACTATTTGATACAGATTTGTTTTTTCTAGATCGAATAAGGGTGTTTACTACTGCAAATAATCCTAAAGCCAGAATGAGCCAACCCACGATTCCTAATGCAAAACTCATGCCATCGTAAATTCCTTCAATCGAACCGCCGTAGCCAAACTCGGACCATAGCAATTGTTTCCAATAGACAAAATGCTTACTATATCCCCCATCAATTGTTGAAAGCGCCGCTACCGAGGTATGGTTTTTCTCAATAAACATCGGTAACAGAAAATAAGCTGCCATTCCTAAACCCCAGATGGTTCCTAAAGCTATATATTTACCAATACGAATTCTGGATTTTTTATGTTCAATTAATTGAATGATGAGGATGCCGGCAATAAACGGCAAGCCCATAAGCAGCATAAGGTTATGAGAGAGGCAGAACAGCCCCAAAGTTACGGCATACATGATCAATCGTTGAGGAGTAGGATGACGAACGAGGTTTTGCCCCGAGCATATAACTACAGTCAGCAACCATATTCCCCAAAGTTCCCCTAGTGCTCCTCGCACAAATAGATCAACTGCTCGGTAGGGCAAATACGTGAATAGTGCTGCTGATATGAGCGGCATCAGAAACTGCTTGGTTCCGTTTCGAGTCAGATAAAACATGGAAATGCTTGCCCCCCAGGTGGCCAAGAAAAAAAGCAGGGCCACACTTAGGGGTACACTTATTCCAAGCATCACCAGCAAGGAACCCACATAGTAGGGCAAGGGCGCATAAAAAGAAAACAGGGGCATGCCATAACCAAAACCTAAGTTTTGTGACCACCGGGGAGGAAACTGGCCGGATCGAAGCGTATTCACCATCTCGGTAATTCGCCCCACATGTGTGTAATCATGACCAACGAATAAGGGAGAGCTAAATACATGATAGGTAGCGGGCAAAACCACAAGCAAACACAAAAGTGATGGCAGAATCAAAATGAAAATGCGGCGAATCAGTGTGGGTTCTACAGTATTCATGTGCGATTATTTTTCTTGGAATTCAAGTAACAAAAGTGACGGCCCACCATAGGGACGCGCATATTTTTGCACCAGAACTAATCCCTGTGGCAACGGATTACCCACAAACCGATGCTCGTTGACCACCACAAACTTGCGATCAAAACCGGGGGTTTGGGTCAGCAGTTGGGGCACACCAAAAATAGGCAAGCCTACTCCTTCAACGCGCATATTACCAAGCTCATTTCGACCATCCAGATAGATCATGAGGCCATCGGGCAGTGAGCCAAAAAAACCCTCAGTCGCTACCAACACTTTTTGAGTCTTAGCGATTTCAAGCAGAAAGTCTGCCGTTTCTTTGATGCCGTGTCCTGACGACCAATCGGTTAAAAATTGCACCCTGTCCTCAATCGGAAAAGGCGCTGCGTTGGGATTAACTATCAGAAAATAATTCCAATATACGCAGTAAGCGCCAATTCCCACCATCCCTAGCCTGCGCAGCCAAGGTTTTAGGTGGTTGAGTGAAAGTGTGATGAGGGGAACAATAAAGATGACACTGGGGAGAATATAGCGGGAACTCAATACTCGGCCCGTAATAAGAAACGGCGCGAGCCAAACCAGTAGGCCGGTAAAAAGCCACAAGTAGGTTGGTTTTTTAGCCCTGGCCAAGCTGGCACAAAACAGAAGGCCGGGAGTGCCATAGATAAACAGCCATTTACCTATGCGGCGGGTATTTGTCATCAAAATGTGGGGAAGTGACGTGATTATCTCCTGCAACGAAAAGGTAAAGTCGGCACTGCGTTGAAACAAAAACGGGAAAAGGGGCGAAACTGCCATAGCTGCCAGCAAGCCGGCGCCCATCATAAACCCTAAGCCGCCCCAAATGTATTGAGCCCGAGAAAAACGCGCGCTCCGGCTCATCCATGCATGGATAAAGATTGCTCCATAGACAGGCAAAAAATAAAGGGCTGACGTCTTGGTAATCAAAGCTAGTCCCCAGGCAAATCCTGGGGTAAGTAAGTGCCAGGCACGCCTTTTTTGGTTAGAAAGGAGAGCAATGAAAGCCATAAAACTGATTGCCAACCACATGGTTAGCAACATATCGATGAGTGCCAGGCGAGAATACAGAAAGGAAAAAGGTAACAGCGTCCAGAGCAAAAATGCCTTGGTGAAATCTCTTTTGTCTTTTGAGAGTAGGTAGGTCAGCTTGGCAATCACTAGGCCTGAAACTAAGCCCGCCAGCACTGATACCGCTCGCCCCACCCACAGCGGATCCAGGTTGATATGACTCGTTACTCCCAAGAGCCAAATAAATAAGGGTGTTTTACCATCATACAGCGGAAAAAAGAGATACTTGGCTGGTTCTCGGCCAAACAATTGCCCCCAACGGATGTAGATAGCCTCATCCGCAAAAACAGGCAGCCGGGTGAGATACAAAACATGACTCAACACAAACACAGCGATAAGGAGGTGCAGCTTATATTTTTTTAGGGTGATCATGTGGCCTGCTCTCTGTTTGCAAAAAAGGCCAATCGAACCTGGCCTAAACAAGTGTAAATAAGATACAGCAGTGGCAGGGAAAACAATAATCCGATTCTCATGGCAATCATCTGGCTCGTGTACTCACCGGTGTATAAGAAAAAGACATACGACATGAGTGCGGTAAAGGTAAACAGGAGTGCCAAGTGGCGAGTGAACGGAGAGCGAGCCAGCGGCGTCAAACAAAAAGCCCAGAGTATATACCAACTAAAAAAGCGTTTCGAGCCGTCGGCGAACATGGCTAGAATCAAAAGCCACACTCCATAATCGGCGGCATTAAACCCCGGAAGTCGGCGGCGCACTATCCAATAAAACGCCACCACTCCCGGCAAAATCACGGTTACTAATTTAGTGTACACGGAAAGTAGCCAGCCCACTGCTAATGCCACTAAAGCTGGGAGCCTGCTTTGGTGCTTGAGGCGGGCAGAGAGCGCGATACCCAGGATTAAAAAAGCCATCATGGTAATGTCGTTATGGGTATTATTAACTGCTTCAAACATAATAAGCGGATTAAACACAAAAAACCCAACCAGATACAGCTGGTTTTTCTTGGTTATTTCCCCAATACTCCAGGCGATGACGCCAACCGATGCAATTGCCAACAGGCGAAAAGCTAGCATCCCTGCTTGCAGATCACCCAGGGCTAGCATATAGGTCAGGTAGCCCAGAACAGTCCACACATAGCCATATGGCGTGGTCGTGTGAATATTCATCATAAATGAAAGCCAGGGTTCTTGAGGAAAATCCCAGGCTGCGTGGGTGTAAGGGCTAGCATGATACACCTGCATCATTTTGGCGTTCATGAGGTAATTAAACACGTCATTGCTTAAGGCGGGATAGGAGGGCAAAAGTGAGAGCATACACAGTGCCAACTGGATAACGAGCAATTTTTTGTTCATGCGCCCGCTCTTAATGTTTGCAAGAATGTGCGCATAGACAGCAAAACTCGCCAGTATAAGACAGGCAAAGAAAAACGTGCTTACCGGTCGCTGATGGTAGCCTAATTGCCACATGGCTTGTTGAAACTGCCAAAAATGAGGATTGCTGGATAACACTAGATTTGGGGTCACCTGACTATAGGAATAAATGCTATAGATAAGCAGTATAAGCGGATAGGCTAAAAGCCCCAGTTTATTCATACTTGCCCATAAGCATAGCTAGTTTTATATGCATAAGCTGCCAAAGCATTCTGACCGAATCTTTTAGGGGGCTGACCCGCTGGGTGCGGACATGCTGCCATTGCACCGGCACTTCGGCAATACGGTACGCGGCTTTTTTTGCGAGATACAGAAGCTCGACGTCAAACGCCCCGGTAAAGGCATCGTGTTTGGCTTGAACCGTAACTGATAGTTTCGGAAACAGGGCGCGGACAAGATCACCGGTCATCACTTTGAAACCACATTGCGTATCATGAATCCCCCGAACGGCCACTACCTTGACCAAAAAATTAAAGCCTTTGCCCATAAGGTGCCGATAAAACGGTTCCCGTTCGCGGGCTGATCCCTGAACTTCCCGCGAACCAATGACCATGTCGTAACCTTTGTCAAAAAAAGGCAACATTTTCTCCAGTTCTGCCAGTGGGGTGGACTGATCAAAGTCGGTGTAGAGGCGGTACTTTCCCGTCGCCACTAGCATGGCATGTTTAACCGTCGGGCCCTTACCAGCGTGCTTCAAACATAACTCAAGGACGTGCTTGTGGTTTTTAGCAAACGTTTGCAGAGCATGAGCCGTGCCATCACTCGAGCCATCGTCGGCTAAAATCAGCTCAAACGTGTAGGGCTGTTGAGATAGATAGTCATATACTGAATCAAGCACCCGTCTTTTTAGATTACTTTGCTCGTTAAATGACGGGATGATAATGGAAAGAAATGGCTCACGCATAGACCTAATTGTATACTTATCTGGATAGATTTATCAAAGTGACGCACTAGGTATCCTAAGCTGTGCGTTTGCAAACCATGAAGCCAACATCTTTGTCAACAGCTCTCCGCCTCTTTCCCGCTTATCACTTGAAAAAGCTGGTGGCCGTCATTTCTCTGGGCCTGGGGGTATGCATTCTCACCCTGATGGCACTCACTATCTATGAGTCGCGTCAGCTACACACCCCTAAGCTTTCGCCTCCGCTACTCACTAACGCTCTACCACCACTTGCTTTCGACCGAGGCATAGCTTACCCCAAGTTACAAGCCCAGCATGTCTATGTATTTGACCCTATATCCCTGAGCGTGTTGCATGAAAAGCAGGCGGATACTCCTGTTGCTATTGCCTCAATCACGAAACTGATGACTGCCTTAGTGGTGCTCAAAAGCTATTCGCTCTCGAACACCCTCACGCTGCCCAGTGAAAAAGTTGTGGGTAGTAGTTCAAACATCAGCGCGCGAACCACCTGGAGTGTAGAGCAATTGCTCTATGCACTGCTCGTTAGCTCGGGCAATGACGCGGCTGTCGCCCTGGCGCAAGCTCACCCTGAAGGCTATGAAGGGTTTGTGCAGGCTATGAATGATATGGCCCTTGAGCTGAATTTGTCTAAAACCCATTTCAATAATGTATCTGGTCTCGATTCAACGGGTCACACATCCAGTGCTCGTGACGTAGCGTTTCTAACCCTCGAGTTCATGCGTCACCCGCTGTTGCGACACATCGTTTCGCAAACCCAAGTATCGATCCAGGATGTTTCCGGAGTTTTTACGACCCCACTTTATTCCACCAACCTGTTGTTATATGAAGAACTGGGTGTTATTGGCGTTAAAACCGGCAAAACCGAGGCGGCACTGGAGTGTCTCGTTACGTGGGTAGAGCGGGATAATCATCCCGTGCTACTGGTGGTGTTAGGATCCACCGATCGCTTTGGTGATACCCGGGCCCTGATTGAATGGGTATATGCCAATTTTGAGTGGATTAGGGTGTAGCCTCAGTTTGCCCCACATCATGTTGGATGGCACTGACATAGGCCACAAAATTATTGTCACCGGAAAAAATCCAGACTGGTTGCAAATAGTCTTGGGCTTCAAATGAATCGTAGTAACCAAGTTCCACCCGTCTCACCGCCAACTGCGCCACTTGCACATCCAGAGAAGCGACATATCCCTTGCCTTGCGTTAGTTCTTGCCAGGCAACTTGAACATTTTTTATGGGGTAGGTGTGAGTCAGAGTGTAGTCGATGGGAAAATAGTGAGCAGTTACCTTCACCATCCCATCCGCATAATTCCGGTTGCCGGAAACAATCATTTCAATAAGACCTTGATCAGGGTCACTGGTCACTGCCGGGTAGACATTGTCAATGGGAGTCCTCCTGTAATCGACATCAATAAAATCTGCTTCCGACAAACTGACGGTTGGTGCGAATTCTCCGCCGCTAGCTTTGAGGTAGCTCACTTCCGGGCTGACGATATCAATATCGGTGGGCAGCAAGCGATTTCGGTTGAGGTAGTCTTCGACTTTAGTAAGCGCCTGATTTTCACTTAATAGTTCATTGTTTTCCAAAAAATACGGATCGGCAGCCCACTGAGCGATTAAGGTGTAGGTTCCCTCGTAGATATGGATTTCTAAAGTGGTCGGCAATCCTTCACCCCGACTCCAGCGGTACAAAGACTCGGTAAGCGCAATCGGCGGGTTGACAAAGCCCATTTGCACTGCTTGCTCGGTTGAGCGCTCAAGTGCCAAGAGGTTCGGCCGATTTGTTTGAACGTCAAACACTTTGAGCGCATAGGGAGTTTGAGGGAATTCGCCGCTGGGCGTTTCCAGTTTTAACGGGGGCAGTACCGCTTCATTCTCGGGGAAAACGAGCTCGGGCAAGATACAAAAACCCTTTGTGGCTGGCGGGGGGGGGTCC
>CAZVUJ010000019.1:0-9311 GCA_964630135.1 uncultured Pseudomonadales bacterium
GCTACTCTACCTATGGGCTTGGTTGAACTTCAGGCTCAACCGCAACAACTGGCAGTGTCCATTAAACAAACACGGGCAGAGGTGCAAACGCTTGGTATCCAGGACTTTCCCTTGTTGGATATGGAGGGTGCAGTGAAGTTGTGTGAGCTTGAAGTTGACCGGGACATGAAGCAATGGTTGCCGAAATTGTTATTTGCACTCTCGAAAGATGAAGCGCGACCGCTTTTAACCGGAGTCTATTGGCATGCTCGGCAAGGATACTTGGCGGTCACTGATGGATTTCGTTTGAGCTTGATTGATAATGGCTGGAAAACGAGTGTCAAAGAAATAGTTGATGATGTCCTGATTGTAAGTGGTGACGTGGTTGAGCTGGCCCTGAAGGTGTTTGACGAAGCCAAGGAAAAACAGGTGAGCGTGTGGTTTAAGCCCACGACCAAACAAATTTTTTTCCGGGGTGAAGAAGTAATGATTATGGGAAGAGTGTTACAAGGTGAATACCCGCCGTTTCAAGCCATTGTGCCTCAATCAGCACTGATTACTCTTACCGTTGATGCGAGGGCACTGGAGCAAGCCCTGAAAAGCGTGTTAGTGTTTGCGGCCGAGTCGGGGCATATTCTTACCTGTCGCATTCGCGCCACCTCGCTTGAAATAGTGGCGCGCTCGGCTAATCGGGGGACTAATACCGTAACCCTGGACATTACTAATGAGAGCGGAGGCGAGCTGGAAACAGCTTTTAATGGGCGGTATATCTTGGACTGTTTGCAACACCTTAATGGTGATGAGTTGACGATAGATGTGACTGAGAGTTTAAAGCCGGTTGTGTTTAGAGAAGCAGGAAATCCCCACTTCAAGCATATTATTATGCCCGTAAAAACTTAAAGAGCATTCGCTTGGACCAAGGGTGAGGTGTATTGCTTGGTGGAAATGGTTTGGATGCCATCGGCGGCATCGGGGTTGTAGATGGTGTAGAGCAGTTGAATTAATTGCTGAGTATTTAGTTGTTTAGCGGCTAATCCCAAGTTGCCTAGTTGCCTTAGCAAATGATCGCGGCGAGGTTCGAGGGTACTTGTCACTTTTTGCATCAAATAGTGTTTATCAATCGAGGGAGTGGTTCTTTTGCCCGGTAAAGGGAAGGTGGAAGGATTGATCCCTAGGTCAGCATACGAAAAGGGAATAATAATAAAAAACTTCTTATCTAGCACATTGCGTTCTTTGACAATGTGCGCGATAAACTGGCGGTATTGGGAAATACGTTTCTGGAGGGTGGGATCAAGTTGGCGCTTTTCCTGGGCCTCAAGCAATTTGAGGTAGTGGGTAATATCTTTGCGCTGGGAGCGAATCAGAATTTGAATCGGAAAAGACAAGGAGTTAAGGAGGGCGGCGTAGGCATAAATAATGGCGTCTTGTTCTTCTTCTGACAGGAGGTTGAAATTAACGGCGCTAATGGAGAGGACCATGGCCGCCGTTTTATCCTTCAAAAAAACCAAATTGTTGATGATATCTTCAACATCCAGGTGTTCTTGGGTGGTGGTTTTTATGGTTTGCATTGTGAATCCGTTATGGTTGCGCTACCTTCAACTCGATCTGTACAGGAGGGATGATCTCTCCCTCTGCTTTAAAGGTCATTATACTCGTAGTAAACCCTGGGGCTTCAACCCTGAGATCATAGACGCCGTTTTTTAAGGGAGTAGAGGAGAAAAACTGCCCTAGTTTATTGGTTTTGGTGGCGCGAATGGGAGTCTGCTGTTGATCGATAATTTCAATCATGGCATTCTCCAGAGGCTGCTGCAAGGAAGTAAGAACAACTCCTGAAAGTGTGTTTATGGCTGCGGGGGGAGAGGGTAAAGGGATTGTCGGATTTGCGGTCAGCTCCGCTGTCAGGGTGACGGGGGGTAGGGTCTGATTGGGTGCTTCGCTAGGGGTTGGTAGCGCGGGTGACGGGGCGACATGGATTGCAGGAGGGGTGGAAGTTAGGGGAGAGTTATAAGCGCTTGGTGCTGTTGCTTTAGTCATGGGTGGGGGAGTAGTGGAAAACAAACCCGAGATATACCGCAGTTGTTCACTTTGAGTGGTGTCGAGCGAATTATAAAAATCATCGGTGGGCAGGGTTTGCATAAACGATGATAAGCCGGCTTGTTTTCGTTGGGTGGTGGCATCACTGGTTTCCAAGGTTGCTTGAGTGGAGGCAACGGCTTGATAGTGAAAATATTCAGGCATTAAGGGTTGTTTGTGCCAGACAAACTGAGTCGGTCGATAGATGGCTCTAAAAAACGCAATCACCCACTGATCTAAGGGGCGCTCCTCAATCGGGATAAAGGCGAGGGCGATGCCAAACACCACTGAGGCACCCATAAGCACCGCTTTCAGGGGAGAGTAGAGATTGGAAACGTAAAATAAAACGGCCAACCCAACCCCAATCAAAAACTCCAAAAATTGTTTCAGGGTTAAATCGCCCACTAAACGGAATTGGTAGCTGGTCACATTTTGAGGAATCGGATGCTGGTACATACTGGTAGTATACCCGAGAAGTCGGTGGTGATGCCAGAAAACGCCGCTTGGTATGATAGGAAGATCATGAAGCATACCTCTTTATCAATTGATCTGTTAAAAACGGTGATTGATCCGGAGTTGGGGATTAATATCGTTGATTTGGGGCTAGTGTATGGCATTTACCAACACGGTTCGCGCTACATCGTGGAAATGACGCTAACCACTCCCGGATGTCCCTTGGCCCCTTATTTTTTGGAGCAGGTGCCTCAGGCATTGGAAACGAATGCTACACTAGAAGCAGGGTCAGTTTCGGTTCAATTTACCTTTGATCCACCCTGGACGCACGAGATGATGTCGGAAACTGCTCGATTACAACTTGCGCTACACTAAGCAGCATATATGAAACTATTTATAGGTGCCGACCACCGCGGCTTTGCGCTAAAAGAACTTTTGAAAAAGCACCTCACTGATCAAAACATTACTGCTCTTGATTGTGGGGCTAGCACCCCCGATCCTAATGATGACGCGATCGATTTTGTTGTGGGTATGGCGAGTAAACTTAAAGACCCGGAAGATCGGGGAATCCTCCTGTGTGGCTCTGGTCAAGCCGTGATTATTGCCGCCAATCGCTTTGCCCATATACGAGCAATTATGGGATTTAATGAAGCCGTGGTTGAGCAAGGCAGAAATCATGATGATGCCAACGTGCTGTGTTTGCCGGCGGAGCACATACCAATTGAGGAAGCAGAGCGATTGCTAGATATATTTCTCCATACCACTTTTAGTGGCTTAGAGCGATTTAAGCGGCGTCTAAAAAAACTCGAAAAACTTTCTCCTTGAAGGGATTTATATGCAAACTCAGATTGTCCCCATCATGATGACTGAATCAGTAGATGAAGTGGTGCAAAAAGTAACGCTGCTAAAAGATTGGGGAGTGGAGCGAGTGGTTATTGATATCTTAGATGGTGTGTTTGCCGACAATAGCACGGTTGGTGTGAATGATCTGCGCGACATTGATTTTGGTGATGTCTGCCTTGAATTGCAGCTTATGGTTGAAGAACCGGTTGATTATTTGGGCGACATACACGCGCTTAAGGCAAAACAAAAACGAGTCTACGGTCATATTGAGCGCATGGGAAACCTGGATGAGTTTATTACCTTGGGTAGAGAATTAGGCATTGAGACGGGGTGGGCACTTGATCTGCATACTCCTTTAGATGACTTAGAGCCTCAGCACTTGCTCAAAGCTGATGGCATCCTTTTGATGTCAGTTAAAGCGGGCTTTTCCGGCCAATCATTTAACCCCTTAGTGTTGGAAAAAATAAAACGCTTGCGCTCCATAGGTTTTACTCAAGATATCGAGGTGGATGGGGGGATTAATGAGGCGAGCATTCCTTTGTGTCTTGAAGCGGGAGCCAACTTATTTGCGGTAAACTCTGCCCTGTGGCAAACACCAGATGTTGCTGCCACCTATCGCCAGTTGTGTGAGCTTGTGGGGGAATGAATATGTCAAACCCTGCCTTCGTGACTCTTAAGCGCGTTGGGTTTTTTGGTGACGCTCACATTCCCGACACCAACCCCGACTATATTGAGGCCTATCAAGTAGCCCGGGAATTAGCTTTGCAAAACTACACCATTGTCAATGGCGGTGGCCCCGGAATTATGGATGCCGCCACCCAAGGGGCGGTTTCGGTTAAGGGGCAAACCGTGGCCGTGACCATGAAGCATGAGTTTACCACCAGTTTTGAAGGCCGGTTTGGACGCAACCTTGATAAGGTCAATCGGGAGCGGGTGGCACAAAACTATATCGAGCGCATGTTTGGTTTGATTGAGGAAAGTGATGTGTTTATTGTCTTTCGCGGTGGCTCGGGCACCTTAAGTGAGCTAGGTACCATTTGGGTGCTAGCTAATATTTACTACGGTCACCACAAGCCCTTTTTGCTCTACGGCTCGTTTTGGTGGGAAATTATTGAGGTGTTATTCAAAAACCTAAATCTTGATGCGCAGGAGCTGGATTGCTTGAAGATTGTGGAATCAAAAGCAGAAGTGGTGGAAGCAATCACCCACTTTGAGTGGAAATTATCACAAATGGATCACACCAAGTGTGAGGTGTGTAGGGAAAAAGCTTTTATTACCTAAAGAGATCCTTCAACTGTCTGGAGTTTCACAAACTCTAGGCGTGCTCAGGATAACAAAACCGATTGATTAGTGTATCGGTTTTGTCAAACAAACTATGAGAGCTAATCAATTGACCGAATTAGCTAAGTTGATTCGGGTTTGGATTCTTGAGATGACCACTGCCGCCGGCTCAGGCCACGCCACCTCGAGTTTGTCGGCGGTGGAGTTAATGGTGGGGTTGCTGTTTGGGGGGGTGTTTAGGGCCCGGTTGGATGAACCCTCTTATCGCAACAACGACCGGCTGATTTTTTCTAAAGGCCATGCGGCACCGCTTTTGTACGCGCTGTATGCAGTGGCGGGTAAAATTTCAAAAGAAGAATTGTTGACACTGCGACAGTTTGATTCGCGGCTGGAAGGGCATCCAACCTTGCAGTTTCCCTATACCGAAGTGCCAACGGGCTCGCTCGGCCAGGGTTTGAGTGTGGGGGTGGGGATGGCACTGGCCGCAAAGATGGATGATCTGCCTTACCGCACCTATGTGCTACTGGGAGACAGTGAGCTAGCTGAGGGCCAAGTGTGGGAAGCGATGCAACTGGCTGCCCACTACCAGCTTGATAACGTGGTAGCCGTCGTAGATGTGAACCGCTTGGGTCAGCGGGGAGAAACCATGCTGGGGTGGAATCTGGCGACCTATGCTGCCCGAGCCGAGGCGTTTGGCTGGAGGGCGGTTATGCTTGAAGAGGGGCATGATCTGGAAGCAATTGGACAAGCCTACAAGCGGGCAAGCACAACCAAAACACAACCAACCATGATTATTGCCCAAACGGTTAAGGGGAAAGGCGTGAGGCTGTGGGAGGACAAAGAGGGTTGGCACTCAAAAACGTTACCACCTGAGCAATTGCCGGTAGTTTTGGCAGAGCTGGGAGAAATGGAGACAAAGGCTGTGGGTAGGGTAGGAGAGCCAGAGGAGATTTCACCGCAGCCTAGAGCCTCAATTAACCCCAGACCATTTCAGTCGCCAGGATATAAAAGAGGTGAAAGGGTGGCGACCAAAAAAGCCTATGGAGAGGCATTGGTGGAGTTGGGGGCAACGGATAGTAGTGTAGTCGCGCTTGATGCTGAGGTGAGCAACTCAACCCACACTGATCTGTTTAAGCGCGCGTATCCAGATAGGTTTTTGGAGATGTTTGTGGCCGAGCAAAATATGGTCAGTTGTGCGCTGGGGTTGGAGCGGCGAGGCAAAAAACCCTATATCAGCACCTTTGCCGCTTTTTTTACCCGGGCTTTTGATCAATTGCGCCTGGCTGCTCATGTCAATCCTGATCTTACCTTGGTGGGCTCGTATGCAGGTGTGAGTTTGGGTATGGATGGAGCCAGCCAGATGGGGCTGGAAGACATAGCTCTGTTTCGCTCGCTGTTTGGTAGTAGTGTTGTCTATCCGGCCGATGCCGTCGCCATGCGCAAGCTGATGCATGTGTCTCTGGATTATAAGGGCTTATTGTATATTCGGGCCGCGCGGATGGAAACACCGGTGATCTATGACATGGATGAGGAATTTGCTTTAGGAGGGAGTAAGACGCTGCGGCAATCTGACCAAGATAGCGTGACCTTGGTTGGTGCTGGAGTGACACTACACGAATGTTTGAAGGCGCACGAAACCCTGAAACAGCAGGGAATTATGAGCCGAGTCATTGATCTCTATTCTATCAAACCCTTGGATGTGGATACGCTGGTCAAAGCCTGCAAAGAAACCAAGGCTTTGCTTGTGGTCGAGGATCATTATGCCGAGGGCGGCATGGCCGAGGCGGTGCGCAGTGCTTTGATCTATGAAACTACACCAATTCATAGCCTCGCAGTAAAGAAGTTGCCTAGGAGTGGGAAGTCGGAAGAATTACTGAGTTATGAGGAGATTGATGCGGAGGCGATAATGCTGAAGGTAGCAAACTGCGTTGATTGTCGGCAATAATACCCCAGGAGTAATTTGCCTCAAACACATCTCATTGATTGATGTGTGTATTTGGAGCCAACATTATCTTGTAGGAATATTTGGCAACTGAATATTTTGTTGCCGTAGCAAAATATTTGCTTGGTTAAAAACCTCACCCAGGGCCGTTGTAAATTGATCTGGACTACTTTGGGGTTGCCATAAAACAACAATCACTTCTCCCTCTACCCTTGGCTTATCGGGTGGGCGAATCTCAGTAGGCATTAAACCAAAATGGACTGGAAGCACAGCATCCTTTCCGATTACAGGAAGGTCTAGGTGTAGAAACAAATCTTTACGATGTGCTGCGAGGATTTCACACGTATTTTCAAGCGCCTCAAAAACTAAACGAGTAGTCTCTTCGCCTGAGTCAGCGCCAAGCATTGCAACAGCTTGAGCTTCCGATGCAGGGTATTGAGCTGTTCCATACCAGGCATTAGTAGCCTGGTTCCTCTGAGTAGGATCATCTATGGCGCTCATTGTAATAAGTTCCATGTCGCGTATTTTCTTCTTCTTCTTCTTTGTCAAGCCCATAGTAATCAAGCAACCATTTATGCTTCCGATATAAAGCTTATTGTTCGAGCGAAGCGAGAACTTGTGGCAAGAGAACTTCTCACTCGCTTGCACTCATTCGAAGCATAAAATAGCTGAACTCTGAATAGTTGCATGATCCAGAACCCGAGTCATTCAGCAGCGAGGGGATATATTGACAGAGTGATGTATATACACTACTATCTACTTATGAACTATTTTGGTCCGGTTTCTGAGGTGAGAACCCAGATCTATTTACCTAGGGTGTTGCATGAGGCGGTGAAAAAGACGGCTAGCAAGCGTGGCGTGTCAATGGGGCAGGTAATTCGAGAGGCGGTTGAGGCCAAGGTTGAAGTCAAGCACGCAAAAACAAGCAAAGCCAAACAATGGCAGCAGTTTATGAAGTATGCGGGGTTTATTAAGGGGAAACCCAAGCTACAATCCACGGATAATATGGGGGCGCTGTGGGCGGAAGACATTTATACTACCATGATGAAGAACAGGAGTAAGGAGTGATTTTAGTGGATACGAGTGCGTGGTATGCGTTTTTTGTGGCGGAAGATATGTTTCACCAGGACTCACGCCGCGTGTTTGAGGCCGAGAGCAATTTTGTAACCGTATTTACGGTCTTCGAGGAAACATTAGCACTGTTGCATCACCGACAAGGCAAAAAACTGGGCCTTTTAGCAGCTCGACTCATTCCCCAGATATCAGCCAGAGGATTGGAGTATGTTTCCCGCAAGGAAAATGAAGCGATCGTGGCAACCTATAAAGCACTACCTCGATATATCGATTATGTTGATGCCAGCCTGGTTTATTTTTCCAAGAAACTAGACGCACCCGTGTTTACGTTTGATGAGCACTTCTTGAAATTAAAAACGCCAACAGTGCCAAAGGTGGAGAAGTAAACAGTAAGAGCTATGGGACGATGAGAGAATTGATAGCACTACTAATAACCAACTATACAAAATGGATTATTAAACAATAATCTTAATCCAACCATAATTAAGCTGGCGGATTTTGCCCGGCTCTGGACTCCATTGAACAACTTCGGAATAGCCTTCAGAGGGCCTTATAACAACTCCATTCAGGGAGTGAATTGTTCCATCTTGCTCGATAATTGCTGTGGCTCTTTTTAGTAGTAAATCGGCTTGGGCTCGAGCGTATCTTTGACCTTCTGCGGTGTCTTGTTGAGATGCCTGAGGTAGTTCTATGGGCGTGCCCGATTCCCTTGCTTGGGAAATTAATTGATCAACAATAATTTGATTCGTAGCTTGAAAGATGTCTTGTTGGTTGGGTATTGCCGGTTCTCGACCAGTTCGCAGTGCTGCAAGTTGGCTTGCTCTTTGTGTTGCTAATTCGTGTAGCTGGCTAAAGCCTGTCTTGTTGTTTTCGAGCATATGACCTCAAAAAATAATATTTGGCGTATTTTCTTCTTCTTCTTCTTCTTTGTCAAGTTTGCTAGAGTGGAGGCATGAGTCAAAATCAATTTGATGTGGTGTGTGTGGGGTCAGCTTTGCTTGATTTGTACCTCAAATCCCCCAAATTCAAACAAATTCCCTCGGGTAAGTTTGCTGGCGGGGTGGCGCTGTGTGAGGAGTTTGGCGGCAAAATGGAAGTAGAGGAGGCTGAGGTGACGACCGGTGGTGGTGGCTCGAATAACGCCGTGTCGTTTGCCCGCAAAGGCTTGAAAACCGCCTTAATTGCCGAGATGGGTACTGATCTGGTGGCGGCAGCGATAAAAGAGGAGTTGGCTAAAGAAGGAGTTGATTGTTCGCTGCTTATTGAGGAGCACCAGGAGGAAACTGGAATTTCGGCGGTGCTAGTCAACGAGCATGGTGGCAGAAGTGTGGTGGTCTATCGTGGGGCGGCTAAAATGCTCACCAAAGCTGATATTCCCTGGGATACACTGTGCCCCTCGTGGCTTCACATCAGCGCTTTGGGGGGAGATGTGGAACTACTTGAGGGACTTATTGGTCATGCCAAGCACTATGGTATTAAGGTGGCGGTCAACCCGGGGAAAGCAGAATTAGAGAAAGTGGGTGATTGGGGTGGGCTTACCTTGTTTGAGGGAGTAGACGTGCTCTTGATGAATAGAGAAGAGGCGAGTGTTTTACTCAACCAAGATCTGAATAACGAAACTATGTGGCAGCAGCTAAGCGTGGTTGGGCCCAAGTTGACGATCGTG
>CAZVUJ010000020.1:0-9216 GCA_964630135.1 uncultured Pseudomonadales bacterium
TTATTGCCAGATATAAACCTCGTAATTGGCACTACTTATGACGTCATCCCGAGTCAAAGCGCAGCTCGAGCGAAGGATCAAAGTGAGCGCGAAAAACAGCACGATGCTAGATCCTTCACTTGGCTTTCAGCCAGGTTCAGGATGACTAAGCACAAATAAAGGCAGTCAATCACATGAAATGAATAAGCTAATAGATTAAATGAGCGCCAGCCAGACACCAAAAATGGCCAGCATGATGCCAGCTAGCCAGGAGCGCATCACAATTTTTGGCTCGCCCCAACCCATCATTTGCAACCACAAGTGAATGGGAGCCACGGGCAATATCTTTTTTTTGCGCACCCGCTTAGAGATTAGTTGAGCCAACGAAGAAAGCAGCTCGACCACAAAAAGCCCGCCGATAATCACCAGGGCCAAGGTTTTCCCCAGCAGCAAACCAACAACGGCTAGGGTAGCCCCAAACGAGAGCGAACCAACATCCCCCAAAAAGATACGTGCTGGGAAAATATTGAAATACAAAAAAGCAATGAGTGACCCGAGCCACAGCGCCAAAAACATGGAGAGTGGCGTGTCCAGAATCGAGCTTGAGAGCATCCAGAAAGCAAACAGGGCGATCATGAGCAACCCTGCAGCCAAGCCATCCAGGCCATCGGTGATGTTCACCGCATTGGCAAACGAAACAATCACAAACGCCGCAAACGGCACATAGAGCCAGCCCAGGTGAATAATGCCGATATAGTTTAGATAGACAAAATCAATCTGTAAGTTAGCAAAAAGTAAGATGGCGATAACAAGCGCCAAGATCCATTGGATGACGAACTTGTGCCGCAAGCGCAGGCCAAAAAACTTGCTGCTGTCGACCTTAAAAAACTTCATAATGTCGTCGTACAACCCCAGCATGCCAAAGCTTAAGAACGAAAAGAACAAAATATTTACCTGCTGCGTCAACGGATGAATGTGAGTGATTTCCACTCCAAAGACTTTGAGTAAGGGGAAAAGCAACAAAAACAAGAGCGACACCACAGCGATAATAAGCAATCCCCCGCCAATCGGCGTGCCGGCTTTTTTGCGGTGCAAGGAATCAAAAATGGGCGTGCGCTTGCCAAAGGCGTCGGTGGTCTTTTGCGCGAGGCGCTGAAACTTGAGTTTATAAAGCACATTGATAAAGGGTATGAGAGCTACACCGGTGACGGTGAAGGAAAAGATGAGAAGTCCGATTAATAACAACATAGGTTAGATCAAGTAGGGCAAAAAGATGAGTAGACCGATGATGACAGCGCCAAGTGCAGCAGTAAGCACCATGCCTGCCGCCACGTCTTTAGCCGCTTTGGCGTGGGGCGAAAACTTCATAGTGAGCATATCGGTGAGCGACTCAATGGCCGTGTTGGCTAGTTCGGCAATGATGACCATAAAAATTGCCAGCGTTACAAACAGCCATTCAATGAGTGAAAGCCTGAGATAGTACCCCGCAGCCACGACCAAGACCGCAACAACAAGGTGAATCTTGAGGTTGATTTGAGTTTTGACAGCATGCACTAAGCCGTCAAGCGCGTAGCCAAAGCCAATTCGTTTGATCAATGATTTCATACTAAAGCAATTGTAGCACTCAAATAGTAGGCCAAAACATTGCCTGTTATAACTTCTCACCTCTTGGTTCGAAGAATATTGCTCCCAAGAAATACTGCTCAATCTACTAAGCCAACGCTTGAATGATTCTGCTTTGGGATGTGGAATCGATTTCACGTATACTCGAAAAATTAAGCCCGTTGAATACTGTTCGAATGAAATGAGAACTCTAATCCGGATGGAACAAACTTCTCACTTCGCTCGAAGAGTAATGTTTCTAATAATATTACTCCATTTTGTATTCATGCCAAACCACAAAAACCTCACAAAAAATCGAAATATGTAAGCACTCCACTTCTTGCTCCACCATCATTGACTTGGTAATGCGGGTACAGATAACAAGATAACTTTACTTGTTGACACTTGACTCTCTCTCTCTCTCTCTAAACTAGATTGATGGGGTGGCTATCCACGCTTTGCATTTGCCGCAAAGAATGTGGATCTCCGCCCCTTAATAAGTGAATTAAGTGTCAGACTTTGGTGATTGAGCAACCATGAGGAAATGTGAAGTGAATAAGAAACGTTGGAAAACTGGTATTCGCGTGTTGGCTTTGATCATTATCCTGCTTGTAATCGCAGCAGGCCTCGTTCAAGCCAGCATCAGCTCTTCCCCAAACTGGACTCAAGAGTCCAACCAAGCCAGCGCCGAATTCGGAGCATCAATCAGGTCAACTGGTGACGTCAATAATGATGGCTTTACTGATATCGTCGTCAATTCACAAAAATACGACAATGGTCAGACCGATGAAGGACGAGTCAGCCTCTATTATGGCACGGCAGCCGGTTACAGCACGACTCCTGATTGGACGAGCGAAAGCAATCAAGATGGGGCACTGTATGGCTTCTCCGCAGGATATGCCGGGGACGTCAATAATGATGGCTACGACGACGTAATCATTGGCGCCCGGGCTTGGGATGATGGTGGTTTTGCTGATGTTGGCAAGATCTACGTCTACTATGGCAGCTCAACTGGGCTAGGAGGATCTCCTAACTGGACCTACCAGGGAACCAACGTCGATGGAAGATTGGGTATCTCGGTTGGTACAGCTGGCGACATTGACAACGACGGCTATGATGATGTGATTATCGGAGCGCAACACATTGACAATGGCCAGACCGACGAAGGGAAAATCTACGTCTTCCACGGCAGCTCAAACGGCCTCGGCGGGTCTCCCGACTGGACGTATGAAAGCAACCAATCAAACACATTGTTGGGTACCAGCGTCGGCACGGCCGGAGATGTTAACAACGATGGCTATGATGACGTCATAGTAGGAGCGCAGCATTGGGACAATGGGCAAACCAACGAAGGACGTGCATTGGTCTTTCATGGGTCCTCTACTGTTCTCAGTGCCTCTCCTAACTGGACATTTGAAAACAATGATGCTGAATCCCTTCTGGGTTATAGCGTTGCTGGAGCTGGCGATGTTAACGGAGACTCCTATGACGACGTGGTGGTGGGTGCCTATCGATACGGCGCTACCGATAATGGGCGTGTTTACGTTTTCTACGGTTCTTCTGGGGGGTTAAGCGGCTCTCCTGATTGGACTGTGGATGGTGGTCAAACCGGAGAACAATTTGGCTTTGCAGTCGCTTCGGCGGGGGATGTCAATGCTGACTGCTACAACGATGTGATTATCGGTGCACCGTACTACAACAATACAGAGAGCAGAAACGGCAGGGTTTACATCCACACTGGATCTAGCTCTGGCCTTCATACCACGGCGCTTTGGACGTATACCGGATCCGGAACTGAAGAAGTCGGTTATTACGTCAGCAACGCCAACAACTCTCCTAGTCTCGTTGATACGAGAATATTAGTTGGTGCGCCATATCATGCAAATGGGCAATCAAACGAAGGGAGAGGAATAGCCTTCTTTAAACTCTGCGAGTAACAGCAGACCCATTAACAGACGCTTAGTTCACTAAAATTCGGGAGTTTGGTGCCAGAAAGCATCATGTAGCAATCATTGCTATGATGATTCAATCTGCGCTAAACTCCCGTCTTTATTCCAAATCCAATTGGATTCAAAAATTAAAATTGACTTTGGCAAAAAATGGAGAAGCCACTATAAAGCTACTTTAACTCAGAGATATTTGACTTAATATTCTTATTCTATTACGAATTTAGGACACTCTCTTTGATTTATTGAATAGTTACAACATTCACATTGGCGAGTTTAATCATTTGTGGATTTGATGCTCGTTGTTCAATAAAAAACGTCACTTGGCCAAGCCCATCTCGCTGAATACCATCGATATCAATATCTTCTGCGAAACGATACCACTTTCTAAGCTTGGTGAATGGTTTTCTAGAGGTTATTACAATCTGCTCATCGGTTATTGACTCGACATCTTCGAGAAATCTTATGGTTTCTTTGCTCCATCCAACATCACTCGCGGTTTCTTTTTCGGTTAAAAGTCCTTCAGGGAAGGCAGCACCAAGTTCGGCTAATGAACGATAGGTGGGCAGTTTTTGATAGATAGTCAATTCTCTATCAATGATGTGAAACCAGTTAAGATCAATCAAAGCAGGATGATGGATGAGAGTTTGATTTTTTTCTTGTTCTCCAGTTAAAAAGGTTAACCACAGTTGGGGACAGCGGGGATCACATTGGTATAAAAAAGATACGTTTACAATGTTCGTGTTTGCAGGTATATAGCCTTCAAGCGGATACGCCGCAGTAGTAAAGGTGAGCATATCGGCTACATCTGGCTCGCGCAGCGGATCCAAATTATCACGACCTTGGAATGCAGAACTTCTGCCCTGATTCATTTCGGTTGCGCTGGGCCTAGCAAACGAGATGTTGACCCAGGCAGCCAAGACAAATATGCTTAGACAAATGATTACCAAGCCAAATCTCGGAATTTTTTCAACCACACGTAACATCTTTTCAAAGAAATTCCTTGTTAAAGTCCCCACATTGTTTTTCACTTTTGTCATATTTGCTCATTTTCTGTTAAGACAATGGCGATATCAAGCATGGTTTGATATGGACAACTTTTGGCCAATAAGCATTTTTCTGCCAAAGTATTTAGTCTGGCAAGATATCGTTACGCTTCTTGCTCTTGGTGTTGGCTATCTGCTTTTTCTCAAGTTATTTGTAGAGCGCAAATCACTATGGTTGTTAGTTGCCGCCGGATTGATGCTGATAGTAGGCACCAACCTACTCCAGGGGTATCAGGGTTTACATGAACCGCTTACCGCCTCAGATTCGTATTGGTTTGATTCGCTCAAGATTACCAATCTCGCATCTTTTTTGAGGTTTTACGAAACGCTGCAACCAACGTTAGCACTACACAGCCGTTCGCATCCTCCTGGGCCAATTGTGCTCGTGTATACGTTGCGGCAAATGCGGGATCAACCATTATTTGCTTCGCTTTTACTGGCAACTCTGGGCACGAGTGTAGTCTTTTTGCTCTATGACTTCTTGCAACACAAGAAGGTGTCATCTGAAAATGCCTACTTTGTGAGTGCTCTATTCTTGCTGCTGCCTGCGATCCAAATTTATTTTATTAGCAACCTTGATGCAATCATGCCATTGCTGTTTTTTAGCGTTTTTTGGGCTTGGCAACGGGCGAGGGAGCGGCGATGGTGGATAGTAACGCTTGGCCTATTTGTGCTTGCATTAAGCTTTAATTTTGCGGCTATCTTTCTCATTCCTATTTTGCTTTACGATGATTGGCGCCGGCATCGGCATATCCATTTAAGCCTCAGTCTCTTTGTCGCTTCCGTCGTTATCGGTACACTCGTCACGGCTTTGTTTCAGTACAACTATTGGAATAGTTTTTTAATCGGTGTGCGCATGGAGAGCCAAGGTGGGTTCTTTCTTTTGCGCGACCCACTCTCCTACAGTGTGACCCGGATAGAAAATGTGCTTGAGATTGCGCTCTTTTTTACTCCCTGGCTTAGCTATCTCCTCGTGGTATCGCTCAAAACAGTTGCGCCATGGAAGCGGAAGCAGTGGCGTAGTGATTTTGCAGGAGTGTTTGCCGCTCTCCTTTCACTAGTCGGTTTTTTCTTAGCCGGGGGTTATTACACCGGTGAAACGGCTCGCAACGCCAACTATATTTACCCCTTTTTGCTTATCATGCTTGGGCTATTTCTGCACAAGAAACCTTTGAGCAAGCCTGAACAAGTGGTGCTGCTCACTCTGGTTTTTGGTCAAAGCATGCTCATGCAAGCATTTGGTTGGTATGGGTGGTGATGATAATTTCGAATCATGAAACAAGCCCTTTTCAAAAAAATTACTCCCAACACCAATAAGGTTATTGCGCTATTAAAAATTGTGCTCTTGCCGATCCTCCTATATCTCCTCATGTACCTCGCTCTTTCTTATCCACTCATTAAACAATTTAATACTTCTTTTCTGGGCGATTCTCAAGATGTTTACCAAAACGTCTGGAGTCTGTGGTGGTTTGCTCAAGTGGTAGATAATACCGAACTAACGTTGTGGCACACGATCATGCTTTATGCACCCCACGGTGAATCACTCTACACCCATGCCCTCTCTCCCTTACATGGCGCGCTAGCATACCCGCTGCAAAAGCTCTTTCCCTGGAATATTACCTACAACATCCTCATTATATTTAATTTCATCGCCTCAGGTGTTGCCATGTTCTGGCTGTCCTTCTACTACACAAAGCGCTACCTACCAAGCTTGCTCTCTGGTTATTTATTCACCTTTTCTGCCTACCACTTCCTCCACAGCCGCGGCCATATGGAAATGGCAGCCATGCAATGGCTCACTCTTTTTATCCTTGTCTTTGTCTGGCTGCTGGATAATCCGAGCCTTAAAAAGGCATTGCTGGCGGCATTCCTGCTTTTATTAGTGTTGCTCAACACCCCCTATCATGTGCTCTATGCAGCAATGGCGGGGTGTTTGATGCTGGTTATGTATGTTCTCAACAAACGTCATGATTCAGGTGCGATTAAAAAACAAATCAAATTCTTATTCTTTTTTGTTATCAGCTCCCTGGTAATAGCCACTCATATCCTTATTCCGTTCTATAGGGCTACATTGCGAAGTGAGTTGAGTGGCACACATAACCCTCTGGATTTTTCGGCAGAAATTGGCACGTATCTTGCTCGACCAGCCGGATATTTAGGAGTGGTGACTAACGAGTTGTGGCCTGCTTTTTTGGAAAGCCCGGAAAATAGTCAAATCGTTAGTCCCGAAGCAGCAGTTCGTTTGACCTTGGTTGCACTACTTTTAAGCGCCTGGGTACTCAAAAAACAGTGGCGCTTGAATCATATTGTTCGGCTTTGGGGAATAACCGGGATTATTTTTCTCGTGTTGTCGCTGGGTCCCGTTTTACTGGTGCGAGGTGATCCGCCACTTGTGGGCCAGAAACCCCTGGAGATCAGTTTACCCTATGGCTGGATTTCTGAAGTGTTTCCGCCACTAAAACTTTCTGGTGTGCCAGCACGAATGGGCATCATTCCGTTGATGGCAACGGCACTCCTCGCAGCCATTGGTTTCTCTCGGTTTCGAGGCAAGCGCGGTTATGCTGCAATTGCCTTATTGTTTGCAGTTTTAGTGCTTGAGTCGCTACCCAAGCGCTTCACGCCCCTTGATGCTTCTATGCCTGAATCGGTGCAGACACTCACGAAGCTGCCATCGGGAATTCTACTTGACCGCGCCCATTCACGAGCAGAAGCCATGTATTACCAAACAGCGCATCACCAACCATTAGTTGATGGTTATTTATCGCGGGTGAGCCAAAGAAATTATGACTATTCTCGCAATTTAGCCATTGGCCAAAGCAGCGATAACCTCAGCGCACTTTGCACAAGTTACCACATCAGATACTTATGGACAGGCTTTCCGTTGGACACGATTCAACCTATGATTACAGAAAATGAAACATATGTGTATGACTTACATTCGCAGAATATTTGCCAAAACTGAAAAGCTTCTCCAGTTTGCTGTAGTGCCGACGATCATATATTTCCTGTTCTGCCTTGTGTTTTTCTTTCCCCTACTCAAACAATTCAATTCCTCTTTCCTGGGCGATTCTCAAGATGTTTACCAAAACGTCTGGAGCCTGTGGTGGTTTGCCCAAGCGGTGGACAACCCAGAACTTGAGCTGTGGCACACGAACTTGGTCTACTATCCCCAGGGTGAATCCCTCTATGGCCACGCGCTCTCGCCCCTAAACGGAGCACTCGCCTATCCCCTGCAGAAATTTTTGCCTTGGGTGCAGGTTTATAACACGCTTATTATTTTCAACTTCGTGGTTACCGGCTTGAGTATGTTTGGCCTGGCTTACTCTTACACCAAGGCTAAATTTCCGAGTCTTGTCGCCGGCGCTTTTTATACCTTTAGTGCGTATCACCTCATGCACTCAAGAGGCCACATCGAAATGGCGGCCATGCAATGGCTCACCTTCTATCTCCTCTCTTTTATCTGGATGCTGGACAAGCCTTCCGCTAAAAAAGCTCTCGTTTGCGCCTTGCTTCTTTTACTCGTGCTCCTCAACACTCCCTATCACCTGCTATATGCCTTCCTCCTATGCAGTATCCTGGGAGCTTTTTATCTGGGGCAGAAACGAAACAATAAAACAGAAATAAAAAAGATCGTCCGGGTTTTACTGCAATTTGGCATTATTTCCGCGGCGTTATTGGGACCTCTTCTCTTGCAGTATTCGTATCACAACGCGGTGCACCATTTTGTGGGGGCACATGACCCGCGTGAGCATTCGGCGGAACTGTTTAATTACTTTGCTCAGCCGGATGGAGTGCTGGGAGAGTGGACCGACATGCTCTGGCCGGAAATTTTAGCCAGCCCTGGCTTTGATGAAAATCAAGTCCGCTTGAGTGTGGTTGCACTGGTGCTTGTAAGTATCGGGTTAAAAACCAAAGATAAGCGCCGCGCCACTAAGAGAGTGTGGCTGGCAGTTGGGCTTATATTTTTGGTTTTGTCTCTTGGCCCGATTGTGCAATACCAAGGCTATCCGATAACAAGAAATAATCTCTGGGTCTACGTCCCGCTCCCCTATGCCCTGGCTGAGCAGATGCTACCTCCCCTCAAACTCTCCGGTGTCCCTGCTCGCATGGCACTGGTGCCAGTCATGTCGGTCTCACTCCTGGCTGCTTTTGGCATCCAGACCCTGCTTGAACATAAAAAATATGGGTTAATCTGCCTCTTGCTGGGGTTCGCTTTTGTGGAATCGGTGCCCAGAGCTATAGCCCCCCTAAATGCCAAGCCACCTGAAAGTGTGTTGCAGCTGGCAGCCCTGCCCGCCGGAGGTTTGCTGGATGTGGCACACGATCAGGCACAAGCGCTGTATTATCAAGTTTTTCACCACAAACCCTTGACTACCGGATATCTGTCGCGTATTTCCTTAGCGAATTCGAAAAAACTCGGCTCGCTCATGCACGCTCAAGAAATGCATAATCTCTGGCTGTTATGCGCGACACACCAAGTTAGGTATCTCTGGGTGGCCGAAGCTATACCAGGCAGAGAACCGATTGCTGCAGAAACCGGCGCGTATTTGTATGACCTCAAACCAGATAAAACGTGTTTGGGCGCGAACTAGAACCTATCTCTAAACCTACTTTCGTTACGAAACAAAAATCATTTCGAGCGA
>CAZVUJ010000021.1:0-9150 GCA_964630135.1 uncultured Pseudomonadales bacterium
AGATGCTGAAAAACTCCAAAGACCAATGGGTTGATTATGTTCAAAGATACCTGCCGGATGTTAATTATAGCTTTTTTAACCATCTGCCAATGGGCGTCAGGTTGTGATATTCTCACATTATATGCTTGAAAAAAATTGGCCCTGGTTGGTGGTTGCGGTTTTGGTCATTCTGGTGCTGGTTGCAGCACAGTTTGTGCCCTGGAGTCGACGCACTCCTTCTTCTCACTCCGTGGCGTTGCCCTCCAGATCTGCGGCAGTAGACAGTGCTTTCACCAGAATGTACTACACTCAGCGTTTTGATCGTGAGCCACTGGACGTGGTAGATGAACGGCAAGTGTCACTCGAAGAAGCCAAAATAATCCTTGAAGAATTTTATAGCAGTGGTTTTACAAACGGTGATATTTTTATTATCGGTTTTAGTCATCCGGAAGACGGCAGCGATTTCATTGAGTACTCCAAAGATGATACCGGCAAACTGTCAATTATTCGGGTTGAAAAACCCGGAGAGCCAGGAGTCTTTGAAGAAAGCCAAACTGATCTGGACTCAGCTCTCAGCCACTTGGCAACTGCGTGGGAATAGTGGGCAACTTTGATACGCCTGATCGTTTCAATATTCATGTCTGCAAAATGATAGTATTTGATGGCTAACCGTATATGACTGAAGCTACGGATTTAACCCTGCTACATGATCAGGAAAGAGAGTCCTTATCCTTTGGATTGTCTGTTAGCGGCGTGTCCGAGGCTAGTCCTCGCAGGAAACATGGAGAACCCAATGAGGATAACTTCTGTGTTGCTGGGTATGGTGGTGGTTTTGCGGGGTTTGATGGGCTCGGGATGAATTATGCGGGAGATCTGGCCTCAGCCGCTGCGGCAGAAAGCATGAGGCAGAGTTTCAATGCACAAGATCCGAATGCAATACGATCGCAAGAACAAGCTGAAGCTTTTATGCGTGATGTGTTTGTGGCTGCAGATAAGGCGGTTCGCGATATTCCACGCGAAGAGGAGTGGGGAGAATACTTGGGACCGGAAACCACTGCCTGTGCTGTCTATCTCTGGCAGGACTTGGAGGGAAAACGGTATGCCACTCTGGCTCATATCGGTGACACTGTGGCCTTAATGACTGATAACCAAGGCAGGATAAAAGCGATCACGGTGAGCGATATTGTGTACGCCGAGGGTTTACCACGTGAGGGGAAAAGCCAGGTCCTGTCCATACTCGGTACTGTAAGAAGCAGGGAAGACTTAGAAGTGATGGCTGCACAGTACCCGCATCTCCAGTTGGAAGATACCTTTGGGAAAAGAGGGCAAATAACTAGAAGCCTGGGTGCACATGGGGTGGCGCAGGATTCAAATTTCGATCCTTCTTTCCTGACTGTGGAATTAGAAACAGGTGACGGGATAGTGGTGTTAAGCGATGGCATAACCGATAATCTTCCGTTTGAAGATGTCATCAACACCATACTTGCGTATGGGGAAGATAGTCTGGCGGCAGCCCAGGCATTGATAGCTCAAGCTACTCAAGTTAGCTTAGATGAAACCAACTTCCGGCACAAACAAGACGATATGACGGCGATAGTGGCAATCATAGGACCAGCGGAAGAAACCCAGATTGTAGTGAATGAAATATACCCAAAAATTGAGCCAGCAATGAAGTCCCCATCTAACTTGAAAGAGATTTCATCTATCCTTGCTACAAATCCAGTAATTGCCTCTAATTTTTTTAGAAGTCTAGCAGTGCTTTTCAATACTCAATTAGCAACAAACAGGTGGAAACGAAACATCACTGCAGAGGACATTGCTGTTGATCTCCAAACTGGCTTTTGCAAACCAACCGCTCCAGAAGAATGGCTTGAGGGATCAACTGAGCTTGATAGTAGCGTAGTCTTGCATGCGTACGCAGAAATGCTCCTGGATTATGTGCGCGGAGAATCCGCTGTCGACCTCACTCGCGAAAAAGAACAATTAGGTCTTTACTCATCATATACTGTGAAAATATTAGCAGATCTCAAACAGAAGCATAGTCAAACCCATGAAAGATACGCATACGTAGATATTGCTTTAAGCGAGTTCGTTATTGAGGTAGATGAAGACATCACTGCAGTTGAATCATTGACTCTCGCTGCAAGTGTAGCCAAAAAACTGGAGTCAGCTATCACCTCAGCAAGCACACCAGAGTATTCGGGAATTAGTCAGCTGAATATAGATGATATGTTAAACACCTGTGCCTATATCGGAATTAATTGGGAAAAGAGTTTCAAGGAAATAAGTGAACAAGCAATAGACACATCTATGCTGCTAGATTTAATCCCTTTTTTTAGGACCTTGCTTGACCAGGGTTATGGTGAAACATATGAAACATTACAACGTGCTCAATTGTGGCTCCCAACTATTGATGAACAGAGTTTTCGAAGCCAGTTATACAAACTTCAAAATCAAATAGACACGTTACCTGAAGATGACCAACAACTACAACTACAAACGTTGACCGTATTGAAACAACGATCGGGAACTTCTCCTAGAGAACATGCAATTTTGACTCAACTAATAGTGCTGCATGAAAGTGCACTTAACTTTTTCCAGGAATACTGTGCTCAAGTGATTATTCCCGAACAAGTGGAGAATGCCATCGCGCTTTTTTATCAAAGGTTTGTAATTCCCACAGAGTTAACAGAACAGACATCAGGGCTAGCACATAATGTAGAAACAAATCCTTATTACTTGTTTAAGCTGTCTTTTCCGAGCATTGTCCGGTACATACAAGCAGTTGAACAAAAATTTGGAAAAACTCAAAGAAGTGATACACAACCGAACAAAATTGTGGGGGATTTTATGGCACAACATTATCCATATATGACGCTTGCTCTCGGCATACAGCCAACTAGATATCTTTCCGATAACGGAGAACTTACAAGCCAACTTCGTATTGCCGATGGCCTGACTGAAGAAATTCCTAACGGCACATTATTTGCTGGTCTTGTTAATTACATGATCTATGGCTTGCTCAATCCTCATCAGGATTCTGCAAGTACAGTGCCTTATGAGTTAGAAAGGGTTATGACTAGTAAATCCCGTTTTGTTTACAAAGAAGCGGGAAACCGACATCCCGAAACGTGGGGACTCAAACTGCATATTGGAGGATCAATGGATGAGGTATTTCAGCTTATTAACGTGGTTTTGCAGATAGCACCACGTACTTTGTGTAAGATATGCAGTTATCCTCTATCTGGAGAAAATGCTAAACTCATCACCCTCTACCCTGGGCAAGACCAAGGCTCCAGCCCTTCCGATCCAATTCCAAACCTTCACAATGCCATACAACTTATTCAGGTTCTTGATACGAGCCTCAAAAAGGCAGAGTTAGGCATGACTTTCTCTCATGGCTCAATTACGGATGCAGGGGTCAAGGAAATCAACGGTGAACCATCGAGTCTTCGTGTAGGGGTCCGAATGGCAAGTTACTCCCCAGACAGCTTCACAGGACCTAATAGAAATCCTGATGACAGAACAAAAGGTTTTGTAGAAAATTTTCCTGACTCAGCAACTCATCAAACATGTGTGCAAGCCTTTCTTGATGCAGGCATAGTCTTAATTGATTCAGGGAATGGATGAAACCTTTATCGACCTGGACAGGAAATCATCCAAGGTAATATTGAGCTTAAGCTAAACGAGCACTTGAGTGCGAGGGAAGGTGAACCCCTCGACTTTTAGTCGAGGGTTGTTCAGTTAAAAGCTGGCTGAGCCCCCAGTAAAAATCGTTTTCACCTGGTTAGCAGAGAGCACGTAGTTGTAAATACGCACATCATCAATGAGGCCGTCAAAATAATTGGTGCCGTCGTAGCCAATGTAGAGCGCGGTGGCGTTATCAGCCCCGATGCCCGCGCTGTCAGTGCCGGTTTGGAGGCCATCGGCATAATAGGTAATTGTGGTGTCGTTATTAGTGATAACTACATGGTGCCAAGTGCCCGAGGTGACTTTGGTGCTGGCGTCGTCATTGGTAGTGCCGCCGTTGTACCAATAGATATCGGCATCAGCGTTGAGGCCAAGTTCATACGAGGTGCCTTTAGACACAATGACGTTGTCAGCTTCGTTGGCATCAGTTTTTACCCATGCTGCAATTGATAATCCACTCGTGAGGTCGAGGGCAGTGTGATCGGCCACACTGATGTAATCGTTTGAATCATCAAAAGCTAAGGCGCTACTTAACTTTCCACTCGCTCCCGCATACCACGCATGGGTGGAGGTGCCGCTGGTGCAGGTGCCCGCAGCAGTATAGTCGCCAGAGGCACCAATGGTGATTGTGCCATTGGGCCGGAGGGTGGGTAGGGGGTAGACACTCGCTGCATCGTTGGCTGTGGTGCCGGTACATTCATCGAGCCGCCACCAGGCAACGGGCAAGCCGCGGCTAAACTCATGGGCGATTTGTGACTGAGTTAATTTGGTGGAAAATAGTCTTACCTCGTCGATACTGCCGGTCAAATAACTGGCGTTGGCTCGGCCAAAATACAATGCGCTTGCGTTTTCTGCGGTATCGCTGGCCACCACCACATGGTTCCAATATCCGCCCCGCACCGAGCCATTCAGCACACCATTGACATAAATACTGGGGGAGACAAAGCCGGTAGCGCTGACGGTGCCTGTTGAAGATGAAATATGCTCAGTGGTGCTGGTGATATTAAGCATCGGTTCCGTGTCATCTTGCGGATTAACCCAAAAAGAGATTGTTTTGACACTGCTGGGTCCGGTGATGCTCGTATATTGACTTGAGCCCGAAGTGTAGCTGAGCGCACTGCCAAATTTGCCCGTGGTCCAGGTGGGCGAAGCGTTATTAGCTCCATTATTGGCACTACCCGACCTGTCACAAGCATCATTACTGCCACCCGTACAGGAGTTGTCGGTGTTTTCGTCCAAAGGCCAATAGCCAACCAGATTGGCGCTATAATCACCATCGGTTACATTTGCTCGCTCATTGGTGCCTGATGCCAGGTTGACACTGGAGCGAGCGTTGTAGTCTATTTTAACTTGATCTGCGCTGAGAGCGGTTCTATAGAGATGCACGTCATCAACATCACCAGCAAACTCTTCGCCTGAGCCAGCGTCGTCCGTGTCTATATCGGCAATGTAGGTTACGCCATTGGCATCAAGGGTAGCCGTCGTGGTATCGGTATCACTGTCGTGCTGAACTCCGTCGATATACAGCGTTGTGGAATCAGCACTCACGCTGCGCACACCCAGGATATGATGCCAGGTGTTGTCATAAACATCGCTGGTTGTGCACGAAACAGTATCCGGGGTGGCCCAACTGGTATCGTCGTCGATGGCAAAACAGGCTTGGCCATCCGTTGAAAAGTAGAGCGCATAGCCTGCCGCACTGGTTGCGCCTTGAGCCAGGAGATATTCAATGGCACTGGGATTAGTAGCAGCGTCGGACTTAAACCAGGCTGAGACACTAAAATTGTCGGCTGCGGCAAACTGCAAATCAGCGTCATCAACCCGAGAGGCTCGAATGGCTCCACCGGTGCCGTTCAAGGCGCCACCGAATCTGCCGGATGTGGTCCACGATGCACTTGAAAGGGTGAGGTCATTATCGCCACTACCTGCATCCTGGGCGGTGGTGCCCGACATATCATCAAATTTCCAATATGCGTTGGGTGTGGGCATGGGGGTGCCGCCGATGCCAATAGCAACATTGGAGCCACTGGCGGATGAGCCTTTGATGTAATCGGTTTTGATTTGATCAGCAGAACGGACATAGGCAAAGACTTTGGCTTCATCGATGTAGCCGGTAAAGGCAGTGTTGCCCGACGTTGAGTCGTTGGTGTCGTATTCACCCACGGTGAAATCTGAAGCCAGATTTTCGAGGCCCAGAAATGAAGCATTTAGAGCGTTTTGAGCTTGATACAGGCCGTTCACATAGAGCTTGAGATCTCCTGCCGCTCCACTCGTGCCCCCGTTGAAGGTGAATTCGACGTGATACCAAGCATTTTCAGCTATAGCATCGGTGGTGCCGGTAGCAGTGATGGCTTGGCTCGTAGATTCGTCATAGAGCTGGACTTCAACATTGCCGGTGGTGTCGGTGTCGTCGTTTTCGACATAGAGGCGATAGGCGGCTTGATTGCTGGTGTCGTCCCACTTGACGATAATGGCATCTTTGTCTGAACCCGTTGACGTGGGCATCGAGGTGACGTAGATCCAGGCACCGGCGCTAAAGGCTTCACTGCCGGCAAAATCAACGAAGGCATCACTGGCGGTAGGGAGGGTGGCTACTTCACTGGCGGTATCGAAGGCCAAGCAGTTGCCAGTCAAGCAACTTGATCCCGTTGCGCGAGTGGAAGCGGTGAGGGTGGCATCATTGAGATTGCTGGTGCTATCGCAGACATCATAGTTGGTGGTTACGCAAGTGTTTTCGGCACTTTCGTCAAATTTCCAAAAGAGTACAGGCCCGGGCGAGATTTCCTCGGTTTGAAGCGAACCAACGGTGGGGGTTGGGGAGGTATATTGGCGCATCATGGGATAGGACATGAGATTTTGTTCGTCGTAATCCGCATCGCCATGAATCTGCCACCAAGCATAGACTGGTTTGGCACAAACGACTGTCCAGCCACCTGCCAGGTAAGCGGGAGTGGTGGTTCCAGTGCCAAAATCTCCAGCAGTTCTTAAACCAAATACGGCTGTATTTGCAGGAGATGCGGCACCGATATTGACCGTATTAACGACTGCATCGGATGAGTTATATGACGTGCAGGTGGTTGGCTGGTCTGAAGCCACTGCCACCCAAGAGGTGGCATTGGCAGAGCCAAAGAGTGTGCCAAAATCCTTTCGGGTTACAAATGCGGTTCGACCTGAGTCATTACCATCACCTTGCTGAGTCACATTGATTGATCCACTGGCAGAGTAGAATCTGACGGGACCGGATAAAGTATTGAAGTTACTTTCTGCTGTAGAAATACTAATGAATGTGTTGGTAGCAAGGTCGGCAGGGTTGGTTTCACTGGCATCGCTATCAAAAATGTAGCGGTAATCAGCAGTGGCATTGATGCTGGAGACCAGAGCGTCTTGGCTTGCGTATCCGTACAGGTAGTCGGTGGTGACCGGGCGTAAGGGCATTTGATTGTTGACACCACCTTCGTTTACGTAGACTAGTATGGGGTTATTTGCAGACGATATTCTTACTAATTTGTCGATTCCTAACTGTGCGTTGGGGCAGCTCACGCTCACGCCTGCTGAGCTAACTGTGAACGAGGGATTGGCAGTACCCGTACAGGCACTTTCTATAGTTGCTCCTTCATAAACGGTTACCGTTGCGTTACCCCATGGGGCTACAATAAACATTTCCTTGGTATTGCTACCCTGAGTGACATAGCTAAACTCTGTGCCTGCCCAGGAGACAGGGCTGACAAAGTTCACATTGGCATAGCCACCAGAAACATTAAATAATTTTTTTGCCGAGATGGGTTCATACTGATTATCCACCAATGTCGTCGTGTCAGTTTGCTTGTAGTTTAGTGCAACGCTATTACCATCGTGACTAATAGTGTTCCCATTGGCCAGACTAATAATATCTAAATCAGCATAAAGATTAGACATCACATACGCGACGTTTTTTTCGGTAGAATAACTAAACGTGGCTTCTTCATTGGCGCCAGCAGAAACGATTTTGTTGCCATAGTAGAGAAAAATATCCACCTGCGTGTTGGCGGGAATCTGGTCAACCTTAACCCAAATTTCGGTGTCGCTGGTATTGCAAGTTGCTCCCACAATAGAATAGGACAACAAGGTGCCGGTGATAGTGGTGAATCGCAAATCATCGCAGTCGCTTTGGAGTTGGCCGTTGGTGACGAGGGTGGCGGTATCGAGGCCATCAACCAGCACCTGGTATTCGGTGAGATTTTCGCTTCCTGAATAGGTGATGGGAATGCGCCGGCGATACATCCATAGTTCATCCCACCAGCCAGCTGCTGCAGGTTTGGTGTTACGGGCAAAATAGATGGCCAGAGGAACTCCTACCATCAAGCCAAGTAATGCTCCAAAGGCAAGCATTCGGCGAATACGCCTTATTTTCTGAATGGTGATGGTTACTTTGCTCATAGAGAGAATGGTGAAATCAGCATCTGCTATCACTAAGCTGCGCCAGCGAGTGGTGATGCAAAACTGATTGAGTTCACCGGGCCTTAAGTCCTACTTGCAATGGGGACTCACTTTCAGGCACACTTATACTACTCAAAATTTATAGAGTAGTTAAGAAGGAGTTTCGTATGCCCGCGAAGAAAAAAACCAAAAAAACGACTACCAAAAAAGCCGTGGTGACTAAACCGGTGGTGAGCCCTGCGAAACCGCACCTCATGCACACCAAGATGGATCATTTGCCTTCGTGGATGATTGTGGCAATTATCGGGGGCATTTTTTTGGTTGCTTATATGCTTTATAGCTATAGCCAAACCGGCATGATGATGGGCTACTAAGGTTTTTAGCGTAACGTGATAGTTGTTTTAGTGGTAGCTTCCAGTGCGTCGGTCGCAGTGAGGTTGATGATTCGTGGCGCGCTGAGTGTTTGCAGGGGTGTGCCGGTGAGCTTGCAGATTTTTGTTTTCTGAGTGGTAGAGCAGAGGATTTTTAATCCGATTGGTAGCTTGGTGGCGGAACTAAACCTTGTTTGAGGTGAGCGTAAGCCTGGTATCCAATCAGGATCGGTAACGGTGATGGATATATCGATAGGATTCCCTTCAACAATGGCTATTTCTGCCTCAGCCTCAATCATAATTGGTTTATTATGCAGTTCCTTGTAGTTTGGGGTGTTGAAGGGATTGGGCGGGATAGTAGCTTTGATGGTGACTGTTTCGGCTTGACGGCGGTAATCGAGGTTGAATTTGAGCGCGCCCAAAGCCAAGGGTAAGCCAAGTAGGGCAAGTAAGATAAAGTAGAGCAAAAGAAGGGTTTGAGATACTCTTCCTCTTCTTCGTGGTCTGTAGTTCATGATTATTCCTCGGTGGCTACGATCCACCAATTGAATTTCACGGCTTGAGCAATCGGGGCTTCGAAACCGATCACGGCATACGGGGAGCAGCTTGAAGTATCGGAAGTATCATTCGAGCAGTCACCTTGCTCTTTGACATAAAGCACTTGGTTTTGAGTTGAGCTTAAGGGGGTGACATA
>CAZVUJ010000022.1:0-9126 GCA_964630135.1 uncultured Pseudomonadales bacterium
AAACTATTCACAACGCTTAGAAGCACAAGAGGTGGCGCCGGAACTAGATCAGATAAGCACCACGGAAGCATTTGCTTCTCTGGAGCGAGAATTACAGCAAGAACTTGATGACTATTCTGACCATCAAGTGGCTGTGGCCCTGTTTGATCCGAATGATCCTCAGGCAGCCGGTTTGCTGGTTAATGGTGAGGTGCCGATTGCACCCGGATCGATGGAAAATATGTATATTGCCATGCTCGTTTTGAAAGAAGTAGAGCGAGGCAATTGGGATTTATATGATCGCTCAGCAGTGGCAGTCAGATCGGGAAATTACGTGCCAACAATCGGGGAACTCGTGCAGCAGACAGTTATGTATTCAGACGAGGTGGCTCTGGATGATTTGGTGGAAGAACTTCTGTCGAAATATACTGCAGGAGGGAGAACCGAAAGTTTTGATGCGATTATTGCAACTGAATTAGGTATGGATCAAACCCATTTTGGGGATACACAACAGGGGGACCAGAGTGAAACTACTGCTGCCGATCTCATGTCATCGCTTAGGTTATTACACTCGGGTCACTATTTGAACGCCGAGCATTCCGCCTACTTACTTTCTTTGTTGCAGGCAGCGGGAGCTCACCATCCATTAATCAAACATTCATTGGCAATGTATCCTGGAGTAGCTGTAGATGAACAAGCTGGAATTTTATATGAGCTAGATTCACCTGATCAGGGCATGATGGGAAGCACGGGCATTGTTCACGTCCAAGATGGCCGAAGTTTTCTGTATGTGTTTTCTGCTCAGGGTCCACAGTTGGAATTGAACTCGATTCTGAGTCAGGTAGGTGAAACTTCGTTAACCCATCTGAATGACACTATTGCAGATACATATACTTTAACCCGTGCAAGTCAGGCATATGATCTCGAAACGCAACCACATTGGCGTGAGGACTACCTGGATCACTTCCTCCATCCATTTTTCAATGTGCCCGGTGAGGCGGAAACCCTAAACCCGGAGATTGCTCGTTTCTTTGGCAATGGCCAAGCACCTGCCAACTTTGGCCAATGGTCCAGCGCGATGCAAGCCTATGCGGATGCAACAGTCCAAGCGAGTTTTCAAGACCCCTCAGACCCTGCTAATATAGCGCTCTATTGGCTGGACCCCCAGCAAAAGGTAATGCTTGGGCTGAATTCCCATACTGCTTTGCAATCAGGGGTGCGCTTGGTCGATTGGCATGGCGAAAATCAGCAGTATGAGTATTTTGCTGAGAGTGATTTTGAAGCCTCAACCGGGGAAACAACCATATCCATTGCAGAGATTATTCCAGAAGAGGGCGGATTAATTACAGATACAGGCAGACAGGCATATATTGAGAGCTTGCAGGAATCAGCGTCTCAGGTCTATGATTTTGTGATTTTTCCCGGAGTTGATGGAGAACCGCCTACGGTTGCCTATGCTCGACCAAGTTCGGAGCGCTCGAGTGGCGCACTCCCTGGAGAGCTTCGGATTGGGGTAATTAATGAAATGCCCGGAAGTGAGCCAGACTTGGAAACACAGCAAGCCATTACCTATCTGATATCCGAAATCGGTGCGGGACAAAGCTCAGGGGGAACCGCGATTAGTTCGCTCACTTGGGATTGGGGCGGGGAAGTAGTGGATCATCATGATGTTGAACTCTTAACACAGCCGCGGTGGTATGCTCAGCTGTCACAGTCACTGGCTGAATCATTATTGTCTCCTCAAGAAAATTCTTTAGTAGTTGCTGAAAACGGTGTGGCTACACTAACACTTTCTCCAGAGCAGGTGACAATTCTTACTAACGAAGCGCTCAACCTGCCCGAACGACTCGAGCAAGTAGAAGCGATTAATGAATACGACGCATTAGTGCGACGAGAATACGATGTATTACTAGAAAAAACTCGAGTCTCAGCGGCACTCTTAAACAGAAGTGTGACGCCACTTGCCTGGGAAGAATTTAGAAGTAATTTTTGGCAGTCAGTAATGGAACTTGCTGCCAGTCCCTCGAGCACTAACAACTTCGAGGTAGCACTATCTCGAGATAGTTTATTAGCCAGTATGGGTGTTAATCCTGCTACTTTTGACTCTGAGGGCAAGAGAATAGTGGATGTCATGTACGCTCATTCAGGAAGTACTCCCGATATCGAATATGTATCTCAACTGTACGAGATAGCACAAGATTCTTTGGTTGTGTTGCCCACCCAAGACTCAACCATGTATTTAGTAGGTGAAAGAATTTCTGACGGCGCTGAGTCAACCAACAGCTATGAGATTCCAGCCAATCAATTCCTCTACCAATATCAGCGTTCGCGAGAGATGAGTGAAGACTATGCGCTGCGCTCAATGGGGGGCACTGAGTATCTTATTACCAGTAGCCCCTATAGTGATCCCACCTATCAAATTGCCAGCGTGCTTCCGTTAGAGCGGCCTTTGGAATCGTATGTCCAAGTCGGGCCGATTGTGCCGGTGGGCAGGACGTTGGTGCAAACCCAATATCAGCAAGACGCCTACTTTGTGGCCAGTGACACAGGCCAAGAAGTGGATGTCTTGGTCGACCAACGGTCACTACGCGTCTATGGACAAGTCACGGATGAGCAGGGCAACTTTGAACATGTGCAAGCGTTGGTGGGATACCCTTTGTCGTTTGAGCAGATCGCTTCTGTACTGGGCATAGGATCGGTGCAACCTGAAGCCTTGCTGCCAACGGTGATGGAACAGCGCTTGTTGCAGTTAATTGAACTTACAAGTGAGTCTGGACAGGAGAGTGATACGGGTAGTTCTTCAGATACGGCAGGAACTTTTTATCAAGTGCAAGGGCAGAAAGTCGTCGACTTGTCTACGCAAGGTACGGACCGAATTCAAGCATTTGAGCTGGCCGATGGAAATACATCGTTGGAAGGAGTTCAGATTGATGCGCAGTTGCGGCTTTTGTATCACAACCAACACGGCGAAGCCTTTGTGTTTGACCGAGGTGAGCAGCGATTCATTGCCACCACTGAGCAATCATTTCAACCAATGGAGGCGGCATTAGGAGATGAGTACCATCTCCTCACCCTTGACGGCATACCTCTGGCGCACAACGGCATGCCACTTTTGGTGGGGCCGCATGAGTTGATCTACACCCTGGATGCTTCAGGCCTGGTTGCTGTTGATACCATGTATTCCAAAGGTGCCTTTGAAGTGATGCAAGATGAGCGTCTGACTGAGGTAATGAAGCAATGGGGGGTTGATGCTGCCGCTGAGTGGCAAGAGCCGCGGACCTATGCTTCCTTAACAACTCCACAAGAAAAATTGCTACATCAGGTATCTATGATCGACTCTCAATTAGTAGAAACTCAAGCCGGTCTCTATGATCCTGCTCAAGACACGCTTTTCGTCATTGCCACCGAAGGGAATACACAGGCAAGGCTGGTGGACCGCGCTTCAGGTAAAACGCTTCTTGCCCCCAGTGATCACCCAACTCACTTGTACGCGCTTGATAACGATGGCCGACTGGAGCGCTTTGCTGGATTCATGGTGACTGAAGCAGAATACCGTGCCAGTCATGCTATGGAGTCCTACACCATCGATGAGTCTCGCTCTTTTTGGGAGAAAATAGCAGCTGAAATCAGCGGCGAAGCTCCCGCTCAACTACAAGTGATCGATAGACGAACCAGATTACCCATATACACGATGGGTGATCTGGTATTAGTTTTTGGAGCTCGAGGGATTGAAGATATGGGAGATGTTGCCAGTGCCGTCAGAAATGGATATATCGGCTTGGCAAAGCCAGACGGTGCTTTTGACACGCTGAACCCGGAAACACTTTTGAACATCTTGGGCGATAATGAGCACTACTCAGTTCAGGAGCGTATAGGCTTGATTGCCGACTTACTTGCTGACCGGGCAATTGAATGGCTTGCCTCACGCAATCAAACAGTGGGACATTTGAGTAAAGTCCTGCGCTTGACCCAAGGAAAAGACTATGTGACCTATGATCAATTACCCCGGAACCTCGTGCACGCTATTATTGCCTCCGAAGATGAGCGCTTGCTGGCTCAAGACACCGGAGAGGATATCCCGGTGAACATGTATGCGCTTTTTAGAGCGGCTCTCAGCCACTTTCAAAGCGGTGCCAGCAATATCCCGCAGCAACTGGGGCGCAATGTCGAGCTTTCATTTGAGGAGCGTTCCGAGCGGGATGTGTTGAGAAAAGTAAATGACTGGGTTAGGGCAGCTAACCTTCAGGAAAAGCTTACGCCTGAAGAAATTTTAGAACTCTATGTGAATGTGGCAAACTATGGGGCTGATGGCATTTCTCAAGGAGCAAAACAGTTATTTGGTAAGCAGCTCCATGAGTTGACTCTTGAAGAAACCGTCTTATTAACAGTCATGCCCAAAAATCCGGGGAGCTTTTCGCTTGGCACTCATGAGAGCGCTCTCTTGTGGGCCGATATGGCTGCCGGTGTGGCACGGCGCATGAGTGAAAATGGGGTTATCGATGAGTCACTCATGACACAAACCTGGAAAGGTATTTATAATCAACTTTTACCCAGTGGACTAGAGTCGGATGTCGTCTTTCTCCAAAAAATTGGCGGATTGGATGAGGCTCAGTTGCGGGAGATAAAAAAGCTAGCTATCGATTACCAACGCCTGGATTGGAACCAGCGATGGATCGATGATCCCAATAGCTCAGATCCTTTGGATGAGTTGTATTTGGACTTTTTTAGCTATGTAGCTCAACAAAACCCAAGCTTACTTGGTGCTCAAGCACAAGAAGTAGATAAAATTATTGAAACATATTACTCATCCCAAGAACTCGCTTGGCAACCGAAATTTGAGGGCTTGATGCAGCAAGCAACCACACAACCACCGGTGCTAGTAGCATCTTTGGGTACCGCCAGTGCTGTTGAAAGCCCGGTAGCTCCCGATACCTATTTACTCTATCACCTTCGCGAGGGGAGGAATACCGGGCCGCTATTGACTGATTTTAAACCGGACGATACAGGCGTAATCACTCTTGATCCACTAAGCTATCGCTTTGAAGCCATGAGAAAAGATGCATCAGGAAATGCTGAGATCATGCCCGTCATTGCAACCACCGATGAGATGGTTATTACTCGCGATAGTGAGGGTCAATTGTGGAAGGTTAATGAAGCAGGGTTAGAACGATTGCCAAGTGATTTATATCTCGTGCAGCAGGCAAATGGTTCAGTCACCACCATTCAAAGTCAGCCCACGAACCTGAGGCCATCGGCTATCGTTATGGGAGATGCTTCGCTTGATCCTGAGCGCCTTGTTGTTGATGCTGCAGGGAATTACTATCAAACGCAGCCTGGTTCGCAAGAGGCTGCCTATGTGGGTCGGGCATTCACTATCGAGAATCAAGCAGTGCTTATTCCGACACCACCAACCGATGAATTTATTACCTCAGCCGATCACTCCCGTCCTACAGGGGCAGCGATTGCCAATGGATATAAGCTCTTTGGCGATGCTGCCATTTCTGTCTCTGATTTTGAAACTGCCCTAACTCAATCAGCGAATCCCAATTTAGGGGTATTGAAGGTGAGCGGCCGATTCGATTATGAGCTTATTAATCCCCATGCCGTTCACTCGGCCCTCACCTCAATGAATGTGTCTTCAACGCCTCTTGAAATGGATTCGAGTTCTCAATCGAGAGATATGTTCAAACAAATCATTCATACGGCTCTTGAAAACGATCAAGGAGTAGTGGTGTGGTGGAAACCCTCCCAAGATATGGGGATAACGAACGTGAGCCCAGGAACCAATCCGCTGTATGAGCAGACAGCAACCCAAGAAAGACCAGTTACTATTCTGGGATTTTTTGCCTATAACGGGAGGGAACACGTCCTCTTTGACGATCCGAACCAGAATGGTATTGAACAAGCTGAATGGAGCCAGTTTATGAAGTCGATCGCTCCCACACAAGTGAGCTCGATGAAAGCCCTGATTCTTGATGCAGTGTCTTTGCCAGAAAAGTATGCTACTCATGCATATCACTACAATACTCCTGCAAGACAACTGGAAATGGCGTGGTATGATCCTGAGTTTTCTCTCAGCTGGGAAAACCAGAATGGCTGGTTTGAGCGCATGATGACTCATAATGTACGGATGCAAAGTTGGGTTGAGCAAGAAGCCCAAGATTGGATGAGTCCGACCACCCAAGCATTCCGGGGTATGGCGATGGATGGGAGAGGAAATGTCATCTTTGCGTCGGGCGTCGATCGAGATGGCACTGAGCTTGGCATGAATACTTTGTTCACTCAAGCATTTACCCCTGGTTCTGTTTTTAAAATCCCGACTGTGTTATGGGGCTTGCAACACGGACTTGATCCAAACGAGAAGATTCAAGCGGGGGATTCTTATGAACTCCCTTGGGGATCGCATATTCTAAATTGGACAGCTACCTATGACAGTAATGGCCGCATTGTGCGCCGCTATGATTTTGGGGCTCCAAGCACAGTCACTCCGGCAGACCTGCTTAAATATTCCAGCAATACGGCTGCGTTTGACCTGTATTACAACAGAGATCACTATCTTGATGCCGCCGCCGACGACCCCGACTCGTTGCTCGATTATACTGCCCAAATTGGTTTTGGTTCGAGTCATCAAATTCCCGGCATGCCTAACAATGGGGGATTATTACCTACTGATGACTATGCTCTGGCTCACCCTGCCTATGGAGCCCCTCTCGACTCTGTCTTCCACGGCCAGCAAGCGTTTGGGCAACACGATGTCCAAGTAACCCTGCCCGAAATGTTGCGACTCGTGGGGGCTATTGCTAACGACGGCATTATCATTGAGCCCAATATTGTCAGAGGCCAAGAGCCACTAGTGTATGGCTATTTGCCCAACAGCCCCGAAGATTTGGCAGTGGTTCGGGAGGGTATGCATGATGTGGCCATGGAGAGTGGAGGAACTGCGTTTCAAGTGTTTGATGATGTAAAAAATTACACGGTCTATGGCAAAACAGGCACCGCAGAAATGGGGGATGGTCAAGAGCCGCATGCGTGGTTTGTCGGATGGGCAGAGGATAAGAATACGGGAGAGAAAATTATCTTTGCCTTTATGTTTGAACAGGGGGGAGAAGGCTCGAAAGTGGCAGCACCCGCTGTCAGAAGTATGTTAGACAAGTATTTTAGTAACTTGCCCCTGCATGCAGCCAACGATCAAGCTGATCAAGCAGTCATGGCTGAGCTAGATCGGATGAGTCAACCAACAGCAGCCATTGCCGAAACGCCGACCGTTCCTATTCCAACTCCAGAAACCGAAGGAGAGGAAGAGAGAGCGATAAGTGCTATCTTGCCCTCTCAGGCAGAGCTTGTTCAAGCCGGTGCCCTTGTTTCTGAGTATGCCTATGCCCCTGATTCTTTCCTTGCTTTGCAAGATCGTTCGGTGAGTGAGCTTGATATTAACCCAGACAAAGGTAAACAAAGTTGGAACTACTACCGGCCTGCAGATAATATAGAAGCGGGAAATAGAATCTACTCCTGGTTAACTAACAATCTGGGCGGCTCCCTTTCTGAAAATGTCACAGTTTCAAGACTTGGACTCTCTCAGGAAACCATGCGGGATGTATTTAGCCAGGCTCGAGATAACGAAGTATTTGACGTGCTGGTGAGCATTGGCGATGAAACTGCTTCAAAAACAATTTCAAAAACAATTGTTATCACCTCTCATTACGATACTCGCCCGGAGCAAGAAGGCAGAGAGGGTGGAGCTCCGGCTCAAGGAGCTTCAGATAACGGTTGGACGGTAGCGATGAATATGCAATTAGCCCAAAGGCTGGCGACCCAGGGTGTGCCCCCAGGGACTCGAGTGATTTTTGCTTTTACTACAGGCGAGGAGATTAGTTATGATAATTTGGCTACCTCTCAAAGAACACCCGGTGCACGAGAGCTTTTTAAATATTTAACCTCGTCTCCTGAGCAATATTCTTCTGTTGATGGCCAAATTAGAGGTTTGGGTTTAGATCCCCAGTCGATTGTATTAATAAATACTGATGGGCTTATCAATCTGCATGAAGATTCCCTGCAAACTGAATTGCAATTAATGAATCCTCTGGGTGACAGTAATCCTTTTGCAGGAACCTTAACTTCTTGGTTGGGTCAAGCAGGGATTCAGGTTGAACAACGCAGCGAGTTAGACCGAACAACTGATGGGGTGCAACGGTGGGGTGATCAGGTGACTTTCTACGAAAATGGGGTAACGCAGGTTGCGAGGTTGACAGCTGCAAAAGAAATAAACCTTGAAAGTGAGGATGATTTATTACCACAGGGAGATATCAGTGACGGTGTTTTAGAGCGAACGGGCAGAGTCATGTGGGCTTTGGAAAAAAGCATGTATGAGCTTATGGGTGTTCCCATCGAAAGACAACAAGCTATGCCTTTAGATCCTGCTCAAGAAATAAACTTAGCTGCGCCGGAATTCTTAGCGGCCGAAATATCGGCTCAGGTTGCCCCGGATGTGTTAGCCTCAGAAGTGTTAGCGGGAACCCCCATACAACAACGGTACTTACCCGCGTTTGTTTATCCAGGAGAGCGCGTTATCCCTAAACGAATTATGATACATTGGGATGCCAACCCTCTTCCTCAAGATCAATGGACAACAGACGTTACCTATAACGGTTTAGCCCCTAGCACGTTTGATCCCGCAGTTGGTCAACATCATGATTCTCATGTTGCGGTGGGTGTAGATGGTATTTTACAACTCATGCCCATGGGACATGCCTGGGTGCAAAAATCTGATAGCTCACTGGGGGTGATTCCTGGGCAAGGATGGGAAATGAGCCCTGATGGCGCACTCATTCCATCATCAACAGAGCCAGTTAGTGATCCTGGAACCTGGGAGAAGATTGAAGATGGAACCATTAATATTGAGATGGCAGGAAGTTATTTTACTGCTGACGCTCAGGGAAACACTAACGTGCCAGAAACAGAATGGCGGGCAGCGGTCAATATAACCGTTATGTTTTTGATTAAGTACAATTTACAATTTGAGGACATAACCCCGCATTATCAACTTGACCATGTGTTCAATCCTCAAACTGGAGAGGTCCAAGATCGAGGCAAACAGGATCCAGGACCTGAATTCTTTGCTTTCTACTTGCAGAAAGTGCGAGAGCGTTT
>CAZVUJ010000023.1:0-8987 GCA_964630135.1 uncultured Pseudomonadales bacterium
AGGCTTGTTTTTTGTTGGATTGGGGACTGGGAGCATTGCCAGCATTAGATTGGGGAGTCGCAAAATAGTTGGGAGTTTCGTTTGGTTCGTCAACACTTGACGCATCTTCGGAAACATCACTATCCAATTCCTCATCATCGGTTGCTTGAGGGGTTTTGTTGCTTTGAAACGGGGGCGTTGGCGGGGGTGCATAGGTCGGAGTAGCGGGAACACTGCCACGCTCAAAACCACCGAAAATGCCGCCATGCGTCACCCGATCTTCAAAGCCGGTGGCAATGACACTAATTTTGATTTCGTCTTTTAACTCCGGCCTAATGGTCGCACCGAAAATGATGTTGGCCTCGGGATCAGCCGATTGCGAAATGATTTGCGCCGCATCATTGACTTCGCTCATGGTCAAATCTTCGCCACCGATGATGTTGAAAAGAATTCCCTTAGCCCCATCAATGGAAACTTCTAATAGAGGTGAGGCTACCGCTGCCTTAGCCGCCGAAACCGCTCGGTCAGAGCCCACTCCTGTGCCAATACCCATCAAAGCACTGCCTGCATCAGTCATAATAGCCCGGACATCGGCAAAGTCGACGTTGATAAGGCCCGGCACAGTGATCAAGTCCGATATGCCTTGGACACCTTGACCCAAGACTGAGTCAGCCACCCGAAATGCTTCCAAGAGCGACATCTGCTTGTCAATGACATCAATTAAACGCTGATTGGGAATCACAATCAGGGTATCCACTTTTTCTTTAAGTTGATCGATGCCTTCTTCAGCCGTGTTCATGCGCCGGTGGCCTTCAAAGGAAAACGGCTTGGTGACCACCGCTACGGTGAGCGCACCGGTTTCTTTGGCAATTTCGGCAACGACAGCACTCGCCCCCGTGCCGGTGCCTCCACCCATGCCAGCGGTAATAAAAATCATGTCGGTGTTTTGGACCAATTCCAGAATGTGGTCACGCGATTCTTCAGCCGCTTGGCGACCAATGTCAGGATCAGCCCCCGAGCCCAAACCTTTGGTCAAGCCTTCACCAATTTGGAGTTTGGTCGTGGCTTGGTTGTTAAGCAAGGCCTGGGAATCGGTGTTGATGGTCACAAATTCAACCCCCTGGATTTTTTGGTTTTGCACCATGGAATTGATGGCATTGCCCCCACCACCGCCCACCCCAATGACTTTGATGTTGGCAAAGGTGCTAATGCTCGGTTTAACAAGGGCCACGGTTTCTCCTACATAAAAAAGGCAAAAGACTTTAGATAGGTATTCTCAGGGCAAGTTTTGCAAGCAGTATACCACGAAGTCGACATTTAGCTATATGGGCCACCTCAAGCAACTGATCAGCTTCAGGGCAACAGGTTTTTAACCACACTCACGAGTTTTTTAATGAGGTTTTTGCCCGTTACTTTGGGCAAGTTGCTCATGAGTTGATTGTCGGAGCGCTTAGGTTCAAAGTTGCGGTTGCGCAAGCCATAATGAATAAGCCCCACCGCACAGGCATATTGCGGTGATGATAGCTCATCAATCAAACCCGATAAACCTTTGGGAATTCCCAACCGCGCCGGCACGGAGAGCACTTTTTTGGCGAGTATGTCTGCCGTAATCGTCTGCGCTCCCCCGCCCGTCAAAACAACACCGGCCGGAATTTGATGCAGCAAGTCTTTTTGTTTGAGCTCGTCGCGAATCAAGCCAAAAAGCTCTGACAGGCGTGGCTGAATAATCCCTTGAATAATCGCCTTTTTCGATGTCGTGGTCGCTTCTTCATTGATACTCATGGCCTGCAAATCCAGGAGATCAAAATCTTTGCGCAGCCGGGTGATTTCCGCGGCGGAGGCATCTTTAGGGGGCAAAAAGGAAAGCTGCGACGTGGATAAATGCAACTTAACCGTTTCTGCGTCTTTGAGACTCAAGCGCATGCCGATGGCAATATCGTTGGTGATGTTTTTCGCCCCCACGGGCACCACAAATGAGTGCGACAATGCCCCCTCCACAAACACCGTCACGCTGGTTGTGCCGGCGCCCATGTCAATAAGAGCCACTCCCAGTTCTTTTTCCGTTTCCGAAAGCGTGGCATAGGCGCTGGCATACCCGGAAAACACGGTCCCGTCGACCTGGATACCCAGCTCACTGATGCATTTGTGCAAATTGCGAATGGCTGTAGTTGACCCCGAAACTAAATGCGCCTCGGCTTCTAAACGAACCCCGGACATGCCAATCGGGTCTTTAATGCCGGCTTGCGAATCGACCATAAAATCGCGCGGAATCACATGGATGAGCTCGCGCGATGAAGGCAGCGACACGGCTCGGGCTGCCTCGATAACCCGGTCGACATCTTCGACAATGATTTCGCCCTCGGGCTCAGCCACTGCCACCACCCCTTTAGAATTCTGAGCTGCGATGTGAGCCCCAGAAATGGAAATAAAGGCTGAGTTAATGTTATAGCCGGCCATGCGCTCAGCTGCCTCCACACTGGCAGTAATGGCTTCAATGGCTTCTTCAATGTCGACAATCTGGCTCTTGCGCAGGCCGCGGCTTGAAGTCGAGGCCACGCCAATGACATTGGTTTTACCCGATTCACTCGACTGGGTGGCAATGATAGTGCTGATTTTGTCCGAACCGATATCGATTCCGGCAATTACGGGTCCTTTTGGCATAGGGAATGTATCCTTGAACGTGTAGTTTTCATTATACCCCACACCGCCTAAAGCGGATCTTGCCTAACTCCTCTTTTTTTAGATATTCCAAGCGAGTAATGGTGCACCAGTGGTTAATACAAGACCGGCCGCTCGGGCCTCAAGTCAATCACCTGTGGGTTTGTTTCCATTGTATCTGTCCCTAAAATTATTTGTAAAGAGGCCACCTGATCTTCCAGTGATTTGAAACTGGAAAAAAGCATGGTCGTTTCTTTGCTCTCAGCTTCAATTCTCTGGGGGGAAACAACGGTCAGGGTCGTGACAGGAATAAACCGCTCACGAAGGAGGGCGTATACCTTGACTGCTGCCAGCAGGGTCTGATCGGTCAAAACCGCACCTACCTCGGGTTTAAGCGGCTGCCTGCTAACAATCGAAAAAGTGTCAGGGTCAGGCTGGGGCTCCAGCCCGGTAATGACGAAATTGGTATTGACCGCGAGCGCTGCCGAGTCGGAAGCGGTCACAATTTGCACCAAAGGTTGGCTTGACGTGAAATGAAGCGTAAGGGTTGAAGGCAAGCTGATAGCAGCATCGATAGAGGCATAGTGGGGCAGTGCTTGATGCACGGTAGCGGCTAACATCCGCGGATCAAGCGTGAGGGCACTGCGACCTTGATATTGCTGAGCCATAGCTTGAGCTTCAGGGGGACAGGCTTCTTGCCTATCAATCCTGCAGGTAACAACCGTAATCACCATCTGCTGGTGTATGAATAGGCTAGCGAATATGCCGGCCACCGGAATAAGGTAATACGGATTACCCCTGGAGAGGAGCCTCGACCCAAAACGTGTAAGGTTAGGGATAACGGGCACTCTTTGCCGCGGGGTTTGCCGTAGGGGGCGCTTAAAGCGGTGACGCATGCCTTCATTCTACCAAGGATTTAACCAGGGCATGCAAAGCTTGAGCGGCTTGGGGATGTTGGAGCTTTTTCAATTTTTGTGCCCGAGCAGTATACCCACCCAAATGCGCAGTAATCGTGGTAAGCGCGGCAAGCAGCGACTGCGGCTTGAAATCAAGTTGCTTGAGCATAAGACCGGCTTTCTTGTCGGTGATAAACCGGGCATTTTTTTCTTGCTCACTGTTTTGCGAGCCATAGAGGGGCACGAGGATTGCTGGCACAGCGCAACTCATGATTTCACTGACCGTATTGCCTCCCGAGCGCGAGAGCACGATTGCGGCATGCTGCAACAAAAACCCGAACTCTTTAGCTGAGAGCATCGGTTTCACATAGACATGTCTTTGTAGCCGCGTGGGCAGTTGAGCGCGCACCGCTAGGGCTTTGTCGTGGTCGGCCAACTCTTGCGCATTGCCGGTTTGCCACACGATGGTAAAGCGCTCGACTAGTGTGCCCAGAGTGAGCAGCACGACTTGATTGATAAGGTGGGATCCCTGACTGCCACCGGTAATGAGCAAGAGTGGCTTAGTCCGCGGGGGAGTGAACCATGGAGGTCGAGCTTGCTCGTGCCAAATTTCTTCGCGGATCAAATTACCCGTAACGACCGTTTTCTTTTTGGGAAAATATTTTTGTGAGCTTGCATACGACACAGCAATGCGGGCCGCAAATGTGCCTACTAGTTGATTAGCCAAACCTGCAGCCGCAGTTTGTTCATGAATAACCACCGGACAACGGGTGAAATAACCAGCCACACATATCGGCAAGCCGACGAAAGAGCCAAAGCTAATGATGACATCTGGTTTTTCAGTGCGAATTAGTCTAATGGCCGACATAGTCGCAAAGATTAGTTTCCACAGGGAAAGAATTGAAGTGATTTTGTTATAGCGATCATATTTAACCGACGGCACCGACAAAAACTGACAACCCAGCTCGCGCGCGGTGGCTTCTTCGTGGGATGGAATCGCATCACCTGGCCTAACATATTCGCGCCCCACCACCACTACCTCATCACCATGTGCTTGAGCCTGTTTGATAAAGGCCACAGCGGGAGTAATGTGTCCACCGGAAACAAAATATTTCATAGATTTATCGCTTAGTTACTCGCGCAAACCACCCAGGATTGCGGTAGCGCGAGGCGTTTAAGTATAAGCCAACCCCGGCCATCAGCGTGAGAAGGGCTGAACCACCATAGGAAATAAAGGGCAATGGTACACCCGTCAAGGGGACAAGTACAACCATAGCGCTCAAATTGAGGAGCGTTTGAATGGTGATCCAGGTGACCACACTCAGTGCCAAAAGCCTGGCAAAGTGATCCTGAATACGGTTGGCCACACTAAAACCTCGGGTAATCAGGATGCCGAAGACACCAATAACCACACTCGAGCCCAAAAATCCCAATTCCTCAGCCACTACGGCAAAAATGGAGTCGGTCGTGGCCTCGGGTAAATATTGGTACTTTTGGCGGGAACGACCAATCCCTGTGCCATACCAGCCACCCGAGCCCAGCCCGATGACCACTTGGTTAATGTGATAGGACTTGCCCTGGGGATCAACCGAGGGCGACAAAAAAGTGGTGAGCCGAGCCCGGCGATAAGGACTACCTAAAATGAGAATGCTCCCGATACTAAGGCCCAAGAGCAGGATAATGACCAGGTGTTTCATTTTCGCCCCCGACATAAAATACATCGTGAGGGCAAACACTGCTAAGACAATTGACGTACCCATATCCGGCTCCAAAATAAGCAATCCCATCATCAAACCTACTAAGCCCAAAAAGGGTTCGAAGCGCTGGTGTTTCGTGAGCCAGGAAGAAAAATAAACCGCCACTGCCAATTTGGTAATTTCGGAAGGCTGGAGATTAAAAAACCCTAAGGATATCCAACGCCTGGCCCCTTGCACTTTGGTGCCGATGCCCGGAATCAAGACTGCAACCAGCAGCACAAGAGCGGTAATAAAAAGCGGCTTGGCACTTTTTTTGACTAAAGCCAGAGGCGTTAGCCAAGTAGTCAGCATGACCGCAAGACTTAGCAGCACCCAGAGCGCATGCCGCCTGGCGAAATGAAATTTGTCCCCAAACTGGGCATAGGCTTCGACCACCGAAGCATCGAACACCATCAAAAGCCCAAAGGCCAACAGTCCCAAAATGAGGCTTAAAAAAATCCAGTCAACCCGGGCCGGATAGGCGCGCTTTTTCGGCGCTTTGTAGCGGCCAACTGTTGTTCTGCGTCTCATAGATGATTCATCTCTTCTACAAACGTCTTAAAAGCTTGACCTCGCTGTGCATAATCGGCAAAAGCATTAAAGCTGGCCGCGGCAGGCGAGAGCAAGATTACCTCCCCTGGTTTGGTTGTAGCAAAGGCTTGGCGAACTGCTTCACGCAAATCATTTACCTTACTGGTGGTTTTTCCTGGTGGTTGTCCCAGTGATTCAATAAGTACCCAACCGGTTTCCGGCATACCAATAATCGTGTGAAAGTTTGAGGCTTTAATACAAGGAATCAGGGTTTCAAAGGTTTGGCCGCGGTCAAACCCGCCCACAATTAGGCATCCTGAGCGTTCTTTGAGCGCAGCCAGAGCCGCGATCGTGGCTTGGGGAATAGTAGCCAGTGAATCGTTAATGCAGAGCCTGCCTGCAAACGTTCCCACCTGCTCAAAGCGGTGCGGCAACCCCTCAAAATCCTTAAGCGCGGCCAAGACTTGTGCTTCGCTCAAACCCCATTGCTGGGTGACTGCCAAAAGTGCGTGCATCGATAACGGGTGAATGCCAGGATGAGTGGCAAGCCAGACTTTGGCATGGTTAGCTAAGATAGCATCACCACCAAAAAACCTTTTTTCACCCGAGCCCTTTGTGCAAAAGAATTGTTTCACTGGAGCATCATGGGCTACATAGGCACGGTCCCCCCTTGTTTGGTGGGCCAGTATGTTCGCTTTGGCAGCTGCATACGCATCAAAAGAAGGATAATAATCCAGATGTTCCCGGTAGAGATTAAGCACTACCGCCTCGTGCGGGCTTGCGGTTATATCAAGCAGTTGGTGCGACGACAATTCATACACGATTTTCGTTTGGGGTGTAATGTCCGCAAGTGATTCAAACGCTGGCTTGCCGATATTCCCCAGCAGCAGGGTGTCGGGGAAGTATGGTTTGAGGGCAGTAAAGATGAGGCTGGCGGTGGTGCTTTTGCCTTTGGTGCCGGTCACACCAATGGTTTGCGCTCCATAAGCTCTCAAAAACTCATTCGTTTGGCTGGTTATTGTCTGCTGGGGCGAGATGTTAGATTGGAATTCACTCACAAAAGGCGAGACACCGGGAGATCTGAACATCACTTCATATTCTTTAGCGGTATCGAGCCACGATTCGCCCCAATACCCCGTGATTCCATACTTTTTCACCAGTTCTTTTGCTGCAGGTGCCAGCGAATCAAGTTGTTTGTGATCCGCCACTGCTACCCGCGCGCCCACACCCTGCTTCAGCAATACTTGAACAGTCGAGATTCCTTCCCTGCCCATGCCAAGAACAAGGATTTTAGAATCAGCGTACGTTGACTTGAGATGATCTAGTAAGGGTGTGTTCATACCTTAGCAATGCGGTGTAAGTGTGTAAGCATCGATTGCGGCAAAGCCCTATCGTTTCCCCAGGCTTCGAGGATTTCAGGGTTACCCTGAGCAGTGTCACTACCCACTAGGTAATGCTTGCGCGCATATGCCAAAATCGGCGGTAAAGCATCTTCATACAGCTTGATACACAGCTCAAACGCCACGCTGGTTTCCGCCCGAGTGCCCACACATTCGAATGGTTTGGGGTTTGCCTCGTTCAAACTCGCATCGATCAAGGGGATCAAATCCAGATTCGGAAAGACGTCACCGCCAAAAATGGCAATGGTTCTGTCGAGGCCAATAAACGGTGCGAGGGCACTAAAGGTAAACAAGCATTTCGGACAATTGCGGCACCAGCCTGTTTTAGAACGATTACAACTCAGGAAAGCATCAAAATACTGGGGGTAGTGACTAAATATACGTGCAATTTGCAATTCGTAGAGAGGTCGTAGCAGCGAAAAGTAGGTAATCTCCGGAGAAAGACATTCTTTAATATACGCTCTGGCTTGGGCTTCAAAGGCATCTGATTTGGAATACTGGTGGTTTATTGTGTGTCCGCGCCACACAATGTTGCCCTCGTCACTACTGCGCTCGTTGCCAACGATAACGTGGTTATACCCGTATAACTGAGCCACCAGCGCCGACAAAAAGGCGAGCAGCGCCGAAAACGGCGTGTGGCCATTCAAATATCCGTTTTTATTAAGTTCAAGTAATAATGGGTCAATGGTTCGCGAAACGACAAGGGGGCTCGCAAATCCAGCAATTCGAGAAACTTCGAGGGCGGCAGGAGTTGGATTAACGAGCAACACTTGAGCAGCCTCTTCGCTGGATTTAACCGTTTCCAAAGCCACCACCGAATCTTTGCCACCACCAACGAGAATTAAGTGGTTAGGTATTGGATTTTGGGTGTGAGGATTTGATACTGATTCATGTATTTTGTCACTCTCAACCTGAAAGTGCACCAAGTCATCGTGGGTAAAATCAATTTCGTTTTGATAGAAATATTCCCCCATGCCCTGCATCAATAAGTTGCGCCAAAAGACTAATTGCTCCTGAGTCAGGGTGCCGGCTTTTATCACAATCTTGGGTGAACAAGTAGCCTTCCAATAACTGAGTAGCTCCACCATGCCAAGGTTGAAAATAAACGCATCGATCGATTCCAGGGAATAATGTTCTGGCAAGGGAATACTCAAGCTCGGGCGAAATACCAGATCAGGCTCAATCGAGAAGTGCCAGGAAATTGACAATGCGTTCCCTACTACCTCATGAGTAAAGGAGTCATACGAAAACACCGAATGCTGGGCGCGAAGTCGTGAAAACGTATCCATGTGAGGTTATTGTACTAGAAGCAGGTGACTAATCCACCCGAGATCTCTGTAACCCACTCTCTTGAAGCAAATTAAAATGGCTTAAATTGCACCTGTAGTGAAACATCCAAAACTTGTGCCAACCGTTTCAAGAAGGACAAGGAAGGGGTCGTTTTCGCGCTCTCTGCCCGAGAAATAACCGATTGTTTGGTGTGCATAGCTAGGGCCAAATCTTGTTGTGTCATTCCTTTTTTTAATCTCGCCTCCAAAATCGCTCGGGCAACTTGGTACTCGAGCTCTGTCGTTTTTGAAGCTTCGTTAAATCCTGGTTGAGCAACCAGCTCTTTTTCAAAATCGCTCCAACGTAGGTATGGATTGCTTTTCATAGTGGGTATATTTTATAGCAATATTGCGATATTTAATAGATAGTAACCCGAATTCCGGAATGAACCAAGGAGGATGTCATTCCCGCTTTAAGCGGGAATCCTACCCTACCATAGGTATATACGGCTAAGATTC